>NZ_CAXIBN010000122.1:0-9735 GCF_964021735.1 uncultured Wocania sp.
TACTTATAGACGATGAGATTTGGCCACTAACAAAGTATAGAGAATTGTTGTTTACACGATAGAGTTTCTTATTTGTTATCACTTTGAGTGATTTCGGTTTTTACCGAAATTGTATTTCGACAAGCTCAGCAGAACTATTGAGAGGTTGGGAGTTATTTCGAAAAGGAGGGCGACTTTATGTTATAAGTAATCGAAAACCCGATATAGAAATTGGTATTACTGTGGGCTTTTTACTGCAATTCCTAACGCACTTATTTGCTAGATTATATTTTTAAGCAAAGGTTGTTTTTTTATTTTTGGAGATGTTTACTTAATGTGTTTACTAGTTTTTTCTGGCAAAGTTGAGAAAGGCTTGTTATCCATTAACAGTTTAATAAGAGGTTAAACCGTGTTTCATATTTTAATGAAAGGGTGTTAGTTTTTAAAATATTACTTTACTTTTGCACCACAATAAAATATTATGAGTCAAGAAGTTTCAAAACGTTATACGCAACGTGGTGTTTCGGCATCAAAAGAAGACGTACACAATGCTATAAAAAATATTGATAAAGGATTATTTCCAAAAGCATTCTGTAAAATTGTTCCAGATTATTTAACAAATGATGAAGATTATTGCTTGATAATGCATGCCGATGGCGCAGGAACTAAATCATCGTTAGCATATATGTATTGGAAAGAAACTGGAGATATTTCAGTTTGGAAAGGCATTGCACAAGATGCGCTAATAATGAATATAGACGATTTGTTGTGTGTTGGAGCAACCAATAATATTATGCTATCCTCAACAATAGGGAGAAACAAAAATTTAATTCCAGGAGAAGTACTTTCGGCAATCATTAATGGTACTGAAGAGTTGCTTGAAGATTTAAAATCGTTTGGAGTAACCATTCATTCTACGGGTGGAGAAACTGCCGATGTTGGCGATTTGGTTCGCACCATTATTGTAGATTCTACCGTTACTGCACGCATGAAACGAAGAGATGTTATAGATAACGCAAATATTAAAGCTGGAGATGTTATTGTTGGTTTAGAAAGTTTTGGGCAAGCTACTTATGAGAAAGGATATAATGGTGGCATGGGAAGCAATGGTTTAACATCAGCAAGACACGATGTGTTTAGTAAATATTTAGCTGATAAATACCCTGAGAGTTTTGATGCTTCAGTTCCAGAGGATTTAGTGTATTCTGGTGGTGTTAAGTTAACTGATAAAGTTGATAATGCGCCAATTGATGCTGGTAAATTGGTGTTATCTCCAACACGAACTTATGCGCCTATTATAAAAACTATTTTATCAAAATATAATGCTGAAACCATACACGGAATGGTACATTGCTCTGGTGGTGCGCAAACTAAAATCCTTCATTTTGTGGATGAGTTTCATATTGTAAAAGACAATATGTTTCCTATTCCACCTTTATTCAAATTAATTCAAGAGCAAAGTAAAACAGATTGGAAAGAAATGTACCAAGTGTTTAATTGTGGTCACAGAATGGAACTTTATGTAACTCCAGAAATTGCAGACGATATTGTTTTAATCTCTAAAACGTTTAATGTCGATGCTAAAATAATTGGAAGAGTTGAAGCATCTAAAATTAAAAAACTTACAATAAAATCTGAGTTTGGAGAGTTTACTTATTAAGTTTAATTCTTTTTTGTTAAATTGGAATGATTTTTGATAAAATCGTATATTAATTATATCCAACCCTAATTATGAGAAATACGCTTTTAGCTTTAATTTGTTTGTCTGTTCAATTTGCATTTGCTCAACCCGATTCCTTATTTATAAAACCTATTACACCTAAAGACGAACTTAAGGAGTTGAGACCAGAATGGACTCAAAAAAACAAAGCTACTTTTGATTTAAGCGAAGTTGCCTTTGTAAATTGGAATGCTGGTGGTAGTAACTCTATATCTGGTTTGCTTGGTATTAGGTCTGAAGCAAATTACAAAGACAAATACTTTTTTTGGAACAATAACGTATCAATGCGTTACGGAATAAACAAGCAGCAAAGTAGAGAGGTTAGAAAAACAGATGATTTATTCGAAATTAATTCTAATATTGGTTATAAGCCGGATAGTATTTCTAATTGGTTTTATTCAGCAAGACTTAATTTTAAAACGCAGTTAGCTAATGGTTATAAATATCCAAATACAGATGAGCCTATTTCAAGACTGATGGCTCCAGGTTATTTGTTTTTTGGAGGTGGTATGGAGTATGGAAAACATATTGAAGAATTATCGTTTTATTTTTCGCCAATTACTTTAAAAGCAACTTTTGTTTTAGATGAAGATTTAGCAAACGCAGGGTCTTTTGGTGTTACACCAGCTGTTTTAGATGAAAACGGAAATATAGTTGTAGAAGGAGAGCATATTAGAAAAGAAGTGGGTATTTTGGTAACAAACAGTTATAAACTAAAAGTGGCAGAAAACATATCAATGGCTCATCACGTAAATTTGTATACCGATTACATAAATAATTTTGGAAATGTTGATATGGATTGGAGGGTTGATTTCGATTTTAAAGTAAATAGTTTTATGAGAGCGACTTTAGGCTCACATTTAAAGTACGATGATGATGTGAAAACTACTAAGCCTTCAGAAATTGAAGGAGAGTTTGATGAAGCTGGTGCAAAAATACAATGGAAACAATTTTTAGGGATTGGTTTTGCTGTAGATTTTTAAAATTCATATTTTTTTATTTAAAAAACTTGTTAACTTTTTTGTGTTAATAATTTTATAATGCACTAAAAATCAATTACTTAATTTATTTTACTTGTAAACTTTATGATTTTTGTCATGTTTTAAGTTGAATTTTTTTAGTTTATTTATAGCTTGTTAAATAATCTATACTGAACTAAAACCGAAATCAACTTATGAAAGTAAACCTTACCAAAACTCAACCTAAAACTTACACACAAGACGAAGCTTTTAAAGCAGCTTTAAAGTACTTTAAAAATGATGATTTAGCAGCTCGTGTATGGCTAAATAAATATGCCTTAAAAGATTCAAAAGGGAATATTTACGAGCTTACCCCAAACGACATGCATCAAAGAATAGCAAAAGAAATTGCTAGAGTAGAAACTAAATATGCAAACCCTTTAAATAAAGATGAAATTTTTAACTTAATTAAAGATTTTAAATATATAGTCCCTCAAGGTAGTCCAATGGCTGGTATTGGAAATCCGTTTCAAATAGGTTCTTTATCAAATTGTTTTGTTATTGGCAACTCTGGAGAATCAGATTCTTATGGAGGTATTATGAAAATAGACCAAGAGCAAGTACAGCTCATGAAACGGCGTGGTGGGGTTGGTCATGATTTGTCACACATTCGTCCTAAAGGCTCTGGAGTTAAAAATTCGGCATTAACATCTACAGGGCTTGTGCCGTTTATGGAACGTTATTCTAATTCTACAAGAGAAGTAGCACAAGATGGTAGGCGAGGTGCTCTTATGCTTTCGGTATCTATAAATCATCCAGATTCAGAAGATTTTATCAATGCCAAGTTAGAACAAGGAAAGGTTACAGGTGCCAATGTATCGGTTAGGGTTGATGATGAATTTATGAAAGCTGTTAAAAGCGGAACACAGTATACTCAAAAATATCCTATATTTTCTAATGCACCTAAAGTAACAAAGTCTATTGAAGCTAAAGCACTTTGGAAAAAAATAGTACATAATGCATGGAAATCTGCCGAGCCTGGAATTTTGTTTTGGGACACCATTATTAACGAGTCTGTGCCAGATTGTTACGCCGATTTAGGCTATAAAACAGTATCAACTAATCCTTGTGGCGAAATTCCATTATGTCCATACGATTCCTGTAGATTGTTGGCTATTAATCTATTTTCTTATGTAGAAAATCCTTTTACAGAACAAGCCTCATTTAATTTCGAGTTATTTAAAAAGCACGTTGGTTTTGCACAGCGCATAATGGACGATATCATTGATTTAGAGCTTGAAAAAATTGACGCTATTTTGCAAAAAATTGATGCGGATCCTGAATTGGATGAAGTTAAAGCAATCGAGCGTAACTTGTGGATTAATATAAAAAGAAAAGCTGCAGAAGGCAGACGAACAGGGGTTGGTATTACAGCAGAAGGCGATATGTTGGCCGCTTTAGGCATTAAATATGGAAGCGAAAAAGGAAACGCATTTTCTTTAGAAGTTCATAAAACCATTGCTGTTGAAGCTTATAGGGCATCAGTACATTTAGCAAAAGAGCGAGGTGCATTTTCAATTTTTGATGCAGACCGCGAAAAAGATAATCCGTTTATACAGCGTTTAAAAGAAGCAGATAACCAACTATATTACGAAATGTTAGAATATGGTAGACGTAATATTGCTTTATTAACTATTGCGCCAACAGGAACTACAAGTTTAATGACTCAAACAACTTCTGGGATTGAGCCCGTATTTATGCCTGTTTATAAACGTAGAAGAAAAGTAAATCCAAATGATAAAAATGTTCGTGTAGATTTTGTTGATGAGGTTGGAGACTCTTGGGAAGAATACGCGGTATTTCATCATCGTTTTAAACAATGGATGGAAGTAAATGGTGTAGATACCTCTAAAAACTTTTCGCAAAGTGAATTAGATGATTTAATTAAAAAGTCGCCTTATTATGGTGCCACTTCAAACGATGTCGATTGGTTAAGTAAAGTAAGCATGCAAGGCGCTATACAAAAATGGGTAGATCATTCTATAAGTGTAACTATCAATTTGCCAAATGATGTATCAGAAGATATGGTTGGCGATTTATATTTAAAAGCATGGGAAGTAGGCTGTAAAGGCGTTACCGTTTATAGAGATGGTTCACGTTCTGGGGTTTTAATTTCTAATGAAGAAAAGAAAGAAGAAACCGATGATAAATTAACAGCTTTTCCTATGAAGCGACCTCAGGTTTTAGAGGCTGACGTGGTTCGTTTTCAAAATAATAAAGAAAAATGGATTGCTTTTATTGGTTTAATAGACGATAAACCATACGAAGTGTTTACAGGACTTGTAGATGATGAAGATGGTATTTTAATCCCGCGTTGGGTTAATGAAGGATTGATTATTAAAAACAGAAATGAAGATGGTACATCGCGTTACGATTTTCAATATAAAAACAAAAGAGGCTATAAAACCACTATTGAAGGGTTATCGCATAAATTCAATCCAGAATTTTGGAACTATGCAAAACTATTTTCTAGTACGTTGCGCCACGGTATGCCAATTGATAAAATTGTAGATTTAATTAACAGCTTGCAGCTTGATACCGAATCGATTAATACATGGAAAAATGGTGTGGCTCGGGCTTTAAAGCGTTATGTGGAAGATGGTACCAAAGCTAAAGGACAACGTTGTGATAATTGTAAATCGGAGCATTTAATTTATCAAGAAGGTTGTTTAACCTGTAAAGATTGTGGCTCTTCTAAATGTGGATAGTCATTAAGTTTTAGTTAAAAAAAAAGGAAGTCAATAGGCTTCCTTTTTTTGTTTTAATCTAAAGCACCCAAACTTAAATATTTATAATCTTCAAGTTCTGTTAAATTATTAATCAGTTTTGTATGACCGTTTTTAATAAGATAAATATCATCAGAAACATCGATAATATGGCGGTACATATGGTCTGTTATTATAACTATTTTATGTTGTTTTTCTTCAGAAATTAATGCTTTCACTTTATCAATATGTAAAGGATCTAAATGCGAAAAAGGTTCATCTAATAAAATAATTTTTATGTCACTTTTTAAAATAATATAGATTTCTATTACACGACGTTCTCCACCAGACAGCTTATTGAAATTAGTATTTTTAAAAATTAAAAAGGAGTCAAAATCAGCTATAAAGTGTTTCCAAGACACACCAAAAAGCTTAAAAACTGTTTTAGTTTTTATTCTATCTGGTATAAAATGATGCTGCGGTAAGTAAGCTACTAATTTTGTTTGATAAAGCGGTTTTAAAATAGCCTTACCATCAATTCTTATAAGCTTGTATTTGGGTTTTAAATTGCCAAAAATAATATTTAATAAACAGCTTTTTCCGGACCCATTACTTCCTAAAAGCCCTGTGATTTTTCCTGTTTCTGCTTTTAAATAGACGCCATAGAGAATCCTTTTTTCTTTAAAATAAAGTTCAACATTATCTATTTCAATAATCATGTAAATTCTTTTAAAATTAAAAGAAACGGAATGCTAAAAAACAAGTCAATAAGATATAAAAAAGCAAATAGTTTTAAGGTTGAAATACCCAAATTTTTATAAAAAACAAGTTTTCGTTTGGCATTCGTTTCATTTAAAAAATACCATAAAAAAGCAACTAATAATAACTTTACAATGGCAATTGGAATGATTTCATATTTTAAAAAAGAAAGAAAAGTGTTTATTCCGAAAGACCATAAAATTAATGGCCTGTAAAAAATGAGTATGGAGAATAACTGCTGCATAATAATAGTAATAACGATAAACAGCCAAAAATATTCTTAAGCTATCTGTAATAGTACAGTGCGTTATTACTTAAAATTCATAAATTATTGTATTTTTGGCTACCAATAAAACACGCAGATGTTAGAGAAATTACAAATAGTAAAACAACGTTTTGATGAGGTTAGCGATTTAATTATTCAGCCCGATATAATTACCGATCAAAAGCGTTATGTTGAGCTAAATAGAGAGTACAAAGACTTGCGAATTCTTATGGATAAGCGTGAGCAATACATAGAGTTTACCAATAATTTAGAAGAAGCTGAAGCCATTACTTCAGATGGTAGTGATGCGGAAATGGTAGAAATGGCTAAAATGCAATATGACGAAGCTAAAGAAGGTATTTCGAAGTTAGAAGAGGAAATAAAAGTACTCTTAATACCTAAAGATCCTGAAGATGCAAAAAATGCAGTTGTAGAATTACGTGCAGGAACTGGTGGTGATGAAGCCAGTATTTTTGCAGGCGATTTGTTTAGAATGTACACTAAGTATTGTGAAAGTAAAGGCTGGAAAGTAGATACCGTAGATTTTAGCGAAGGTACTAACGGCGGTTTTAAAGAAATTCAGTTTGAAGTATCTGGTGAAGATGTTTATGGTACTTTAAAGTTTGAAGCTGGTGTGCATCGTGTACAGCGAGTACCACAAACAGAAACTCAAGGGCGAGTGCATACTAGTGCTGCCACTTGTATGGTGTTTCCAGAAGCCGAAGAATTTGATGTAGAAATTAATCCAAAAGATGTGCGAATCGATTTTTTCTGTTCGTCTGGTCCTGGGGGGCAGTCTGTAAACACAACTTATTCTGCGGTACGATTAACACATATACCAACAGGTTTGGTGGCGCAATGTCAAGACCAAAAATCGCAACATAAAAACAAGGAAAAAGCTTTTAAAGTGTTGCGTTCGCGTTTATACGAAATGGAGTTGGCTAAAAAGAATGCTGAAGATGCCGAAAAGCGAGGCAGTATGGTAAGTTCTGGTGATAGAAGTGCTAAAATTAGAACCTATAATTATTCGCAAGGTCGAGTTACAGATCACAGAATTGGTTTAACACTTTACGATTTAAGTAATATTATGAATGGTGATATTCAAAAAATAATAGACGAGCTCATGTTAGCGGAAAATACTGAGAAGTTGAAGGCTAATGATGATGTGATTTAAAAATTAATTTAGCCTGATAATTGAGGTTTTTTTATGAAAAAAATTGGTAGAAATATATTAATAGGGATAGCAGTTTCACTTGTGCTTTTAAAGCTTTTTGGAGTTTTAAATTTTTTTAATATTCCCTCAACCTCCAATGAGCCTAATTTGAAATTAGGTTCACATTTTATTGGGACAAATTTAATAAAACCTAAAGCTCTTGATTTTGCGTATTTTAAATTTTCAGATAGCCTTAAAGGTTATACGATAGTTAAAAGATTGATTGCATTACCAAATGATAAATTGGAATGTAAAAATGGAGTTTATTTTGTAAATGATATAAATGTTGATAAAGGTTTAAATTTAAGATATAAGTATCTAGTTGATAAGGTCTTTTTTAACACTTATATTAAGAATAAATTTAATGAAGATGAATCGTTTTTGTTTTATGAAAACTATAAAATAAAAGACTCGGTTTTTGTTTTTTTGGACGAAGACTTTGTAGAAAAACTTCCAATTAAAATAAATCGTTCATTACAATACAAGTCAGATAATCTTTCAAAAGATATTTTAAAAAGAAATCCAAATTGGAATGAAAGTAATTTTGGACCAATAGTTTTACCTAAAGGTAAATATTTTTTTTCGGGTGATAATAGAGATAATTCGTATGATTCAAGATACAGAGGTTTTGTAGATGAAGAAAATATTAAAGGTGCATTATTAATACAGTTTTAAATGACAACAAACCAACTAATTTCAGAAATCAAAAAAAAACAATCCTTTCTTTGCATAGGATTGGATGTCGATTTGAATAAAATACCACTGCATCTTTTAAAAGAAGAAGACCCCATATTTGCGTTCAATAAAGCCATTATTGATGCGACACACCATTTATGCGTTGCCTATAAACCTAACACTGCATTTTATGAAGCTTACGGATTAAAAGGGTGGAAGTCTTTAGAAAAAACTATTAACTATTTAAACGAAAAGCATCCAGAAATTTTTACAATCGCAGATGCCAAACGTGGAGACATTGGGAATACGAGTACGATGTACGCCAAAGCTTTTTTTGAAGACTTAGCATTCGATTCTGTAACTGTTGCACCGTATATGGGTAAAGATTCGGTAGAGCCTTTTTTAGCTTTTAAAGATAAACATACCATTCTTTTGGCATTAACATCAAACCAAGGCGCTTTCGATTTTCAAACAAAAACAGTTGATGGAAAAGAATTGTATAAACAGGTTTTAGAAACCTCTAAAACTTGGGAGAATTCAGAAAACTTAATGTATGTTGTTGGTGCCACAAAAGCGGAATATTTAGCAGATATTAGGCAAATTATTCCAGATAGTTTTTTATTGGTTCCTGGTGTTGGTGCACAAGGAGGGAATTTACAAGACGTTTGTAAATATGGCATGAATTCGCAAGTTGGACTGCTTATCAATTCGTCCCGCGGTATTATTTATGCTTCAAAAGGAACCGATTTTGCTCAAGCAGCAGCTGTTAAAGCTGAGGAATTGCAAAAACAAATGGAAGAGATTTTAAGTGCACAGTCTCGGTAAATAGTCTCAGTCAGTTGTATCGTTATAAAACTGAATACTGCGACTACGACTGAA
This sequence comes from uncultured Wocania sp., assembly GCF_964021735.1. Lineage (NCBI taxonomy): Bacteria > Pseudomonadati > Bacteroidota > Flavobacteriia > Flavobacteriales > Flavobacteriaceae > Wocania > uncultured Wocania sp. The sequence goes on from NZ_CAXIBN010000122.1 coordinate 9,215, forward strand.
AACTATAAATATGAGAGACCAACTCCATCGTAAACTTCAACTAAAACAAACCCCAAAGCGCATCGTATCGTTAGTGCCAAGTCAAACAGAATTGTTAGTCGATTTAGGTTTAGAAACTAGTATTGTTGGCATCACTAAATTCTGTGTGCACCCAAATTATTTGAAAAAAGAAAAAGTAATAGTTGGTGGTACAAAACAGATAAATATCGATAAAATTAAAAGTTTAAATCCAGATATAATTTTTTGTAATAAAGAAGAAAATACAAAAGACCTTGTTGAAGCTTGCGAGCAAATTTGCAATGTTCACGTGTCTGATATTTTTACTATTGAAGATAGTTTAGAGCTGATTAATCAATACGGAACAATTTTTAATAAAAAAAAAGAAGCTCTGAAAATTGCAAATGAAATTCAAAAAGAAGCGGATGATTTTAAAGTTTTCATTCAAAAAAAACGAACTCTAAAAGCCGCTTATTTTATTTGGAAAAACCCGTGGATGGTTGCAGGAAACGATACTTTTATTG
>NZ_CAXIBN010000123.1:0-9243 GCF_964021735.1 uncultured Wocania sp.
AGCTTTACCTTTTGGGCTTTTATGTATGAATTTATTGATGTACTCATTAAAATTACAACTAGTAAATTTTTTATGTAAATTGTTTTTTTTAATGTTTAAAATTAATAATTAAACCGTTCAATAACCTTGATGTTATTTGTAGGTTTATTAGTTTCAAGTACAAGAACGGTAGCTATATTATCAGGTAATAATCCATTGATATTTATATCAACCGCTTCTTTATTCTGATTAAAACTCACAGAAAGTGTTCCATCTAATAAATACGCTTTCTTAATTTTCACTCCTTTTGGAAAGGGCAGTTTTAAATTTGTTTTCGACTTCTCAAGTAAATGTATATATATTTTGTTTTCCTTTCTAGTACTCACCATGTAATCTGTGGGTTTATATGGACCGCCACGGGTTCCGTAAACAGCTTCTTCATTTACCTTTAACCAATCTCCCATTTCCTTTAAACGGTCTATTTGGCGTTGTTCAATACGTCCATCTGCCATAGGCCCCACGTTAAACAAAAAATTACCACCTCCTCCAGTAGCTTTAAGTAATGTATGAATACACTCTTTTAACGGTTTCATTTTGTCATTAGGTTTCCAAGCCCATTGCTTACATATAGTCATACAGGTTTCCCAAGGATATTCTATATCGAATGCGCCAACTCTTTGTTCTGGAGTTTCATAATCGCCAGCAAACTTCTTTCTGGATTTGGTTTTACCAGTCATACCTTCCAAACCTTTATCTACACGATTATTAATTAAAATACTAGGCTTTAAGGCTCTTAAATATGCGTATAAATCCATGCCCATTTTATGTGTATAGGCATCTTCCCAACCACCATCGAACCAAATTAGAGCAGGGTCGTAATTATCGATTAACTCTTTAAGTTGATTTTTCATATACTGATAGTAGATAGACATATCGGATTCTTCCACTGCTCTTTTATCGCCTCCATATCTTGTCGCATAATGGGGATGACTCCAATCTGCTATTGAATAATAAGCGCAAAAAATAATACCTTGTTTTTTACATGCTTCAGAAAGTTCTTTAAGTATATCTTTTTTATAAGGTGTAGACATAATATCATATTCTGTATATTTTGAATCCCATAAGCAAAAGCCATCATGATGTTTTGTAGTAATTACCAAATATTTCATACCTGCATCTTTGGCTGTTTTCACCCATTCTTCAGCATTAAACAATACTGGGTTAAACTCTTTATATAAATTATCATATTCCTTAATCGGTACCTCTTTACCTCTAGACCAACCAATTTCAGTACCACGAAGTGCAACAGGCCCCCAATGGATAAACATACCAAAACGCATATCTTGAAAACCTTTAAGTGCCTCTGGGTGTGTTATTAATTCTGGATACGCTTCTCCACCACTTGGATGTTGGGCTTGCATAGTATAGCAAAAAATGAATTGTATTACGAATACCACCATTAATATTAATTTCATAATTGTAAAATATTTTTTTGATTTTATTATCTTATACTTGATGATTTAACACCTCCTTTATCACTGGATTTGTAAACTGCTTCTACTAATCTCATAGTATTGTATGCATCTTCTGTGCTATGCGGTAATGGTAAATTTTTGTCTAAAACATGCCTTTGAAGTCCTGCCATTGTACCAACAAAAGCTTCTGGAAACCAGCCTCCTTTTATTTTTATTTCCTTCCATTTTTTCTCCTTATCTTCTAATAATATATATTCAAACTTAGCAGGAAGCCCACGTGGATAATCCATAGAAAGTCCTATTCTAATTTTTATAGCGCCTTTTGTCCCTTCAATTTTAAAATAAGACTCTTGTTTTTCTAGACCAAATTCATGCCCATGATTGGTTAATATTCTGGCTTGCGTAAATTCATCATAATCTAATATCATTGTTGTTCGAGTGGATGCTAAATCCTTCATTTTAGGATGCTTTATTGTACTTGCATACACTTTTTTAGGGTTTCCTAAAAAGCTTCGGATTAAATCTAAATAATGAATACTATGGTATAAAATTTCAACTCTTGGTAATTGAAAGAGAAAATTCCATAAGTGCCATGGTGTATAAACACAAACTTTAAGTTCCATGTCGTACACTTTACCAATTAAGCCCTTATCAATCATTTCTCTTAAAACAAGCATATAGGGTGCGTAACGCAATTGAAAATTGACTGCAGAAACCAGTTTTTTTCTTTTACAAATCTCTAATATACGTTTGGCTTCTTCTAAGTTTTCGCCCATTGGTTTTTGCATTAAAACCGCAGAACCATCTGGTAATTGCTCTAATATTTCTGCATGTAGGTTTGCAGGAACTGCCAAATCGAAAACAGCATTGTATTTTACTCCATCTTCAATTAAATCCTTCAAGCTGTGGTATACTTTTTCTACAATATCAAACTTATTCTTTAACGTTTCAGCTTTAAGTTGTGCTTTATCATAAATACCTTTTATCTTAAAATTTGCCAAAGTATAAGCTGGTAAATGCGCATCTTTAACAATTCCACCTGCTCCAATAATTACTATTGGAAGTGGGTTTTTTGGAAGTTCTACTTGTTGATTAAAGTTCATTGCTGAATTAATAATGCCATTTGTTTCCATTTTTCCACAGCTTTGCTTTTAGGATTTACCTTTTGAAACTTTGCCACATACTCTTGCCACTCCTTTTCTCTTGGCAAGCTAGCCCATTTTTGCCCGTCTTTATCCAAATCGAAATTTGGAGATGTATCCATAATCAAAAAAGCTTGACATCCTTGTAGATAAATTTCCATCTCTTGAATTCCCATCGTATTCATATTCTCAATAATTTCTGGCCAAATCTTATCTGGTTTATGAATTTCTTTATATGCTTCCAAAAGTTCCCTATTTTCTTTTAACATCAATGTCATTACAAACCTTTTGTTTCTCAACTTATTTGATGAAATCTTTTTATTTTCTGCGTTCTTTTTAAATATTCGTTTTAGTAATTTCTTTTCAGATAGCTTAAAACCATTTTTTTTATTTTCTGAAAATGCATCTAATTTCTTTAAAATATCAGAAACGTTTAACCGTGATTGTATCTCTAAAATAACTACATAATACTTTTGATAATTATAACACTCAAAACTCGTAATAGCCCAGATTGAATTTTTATTTTTCTTTAAAAAACAGGATGAAAATTGAACTACTTCATTTTCTGTTGATAACGCATAACAAAATCGTTTTAAAGTTTCTTTATTTTCTATCATCTTTCATTATTAATAAAAAACAATATAGATAACAACCATAATACCCACTAGTAAAAACGTTAGATTATTCACTATTTTTGAAGGTGCCTTTACTTTAAGATAAAATGAATCTGGAATACTTTGTTTGGATGTATCAAAATAAGAGACTAATCCATAAATTACTGTTGAAATTATAAAATAAAGATACGTTTGCCTTAACCAGTTAATTCCTAAACCCTCTGAACTTGATATATAATTTTCAATACCATTGACGGTTACATATTTTTCAATTAAAAATACAGTTCCAGCAATTAAACTACCACCTAATAATGTCCAAAATGATGCATTAGCGGTTCCACGTTTACTTAATATCCCCCATAGAAATACAGCGACAATAGAAGGCGCAAAAATACTAAACATTTGGTTGATTAGAGCGAAAATACCACCTAAATCTCCCAAAAAGGGAGACCATAAAACCGCTAGTACCAATACAACTACTCCTGTAATTCTACCTATTCGGATTTTAGATTTATCTGATAAATTAGGTCGAAGCTTATCGAATACATCATAAACAATAAGCGTGGAACAACTATTTAATGCAGCTGCAACACTACTCATTACTGCAGCTAATAAGGCTGCAATCATTAATCCTTTTAAGCCAATTGGCATTAATTTCATTATCATTATTGGCAGCACACTTTTGGTGTTTTCTCCAATATCGCCTTTAAAAAGAGCAAATGCTAAAATACCAGGAACAACCATTATAAATACTGGAAGTATTTTAAGAAACCCTGCAAATAACGCCCCTAATTTTGCTTGTTTTTCTGATTTTGCCCCAAGTACTCTTTGAACAATTGTTTGGTCTGTGCACCAATACCAAATACCTAAAATTAAATGCCCAAAAAGCATATCTAAAAACGTAAATCCTTTTTTATCAGAATCAAAGCTAACAGCTTTTAACCTATCTGGGTCTACAACTTCTTTTAAAGCATCATAAGAATGTATACCAACTTCTGGTAATTTAAAAACAGCCAATAGCGTAATCATTAAAGATCCTAATATCAATATAACCGTTTGTACAGACTCTGTAATTACTACCGAAGATAAGCCTCCAATTATCGTATAAATCCCTGTAGCTATTGCAATAATAATGATGGATATTAAAATGTTTAACCCAAAAATTTCTTCAAATACAACAGCTCCTGCATAAAAACTTACACCAATATGCATAAATAATGCAGCCATAATACTAAAAACGGCTAAAACAACTCTTGAACGACTATCATACCTTTTTTCTAAAAACTCTGGAAGTGTGGTTATTTTTGTGCGTAAATAAAATGGCACAAAAATAAATGCTAAAATAATGAGTTCAAAAGCAGAAAACCATTCGAAATTCCCCCATACAATACCATCAACAAATCCAGATTCTGAAAGCCCTACCAAATGCACTGTAGATATATTTGATGCAAAAAGTGACGCTCCAATAACCCCCCAAGTTAAAGACTTACCTGCTAAAAAATACCCTTTACTAGTTTTATTCTTTTTGTTAGAAAACCATAAGCCTATAAATACAATGCCTAGTATGTAAGCTATAATAATTAATACATCAATAATCGAAATATTGCTCATTTTTTGTTATTTAAATTATTATACGCTTCTAATCCTTTTTCTGTCATGTGAGGTAATAGTAGCTCCCATATATACAGTGACATATCCTCACTTTTAGTTGACGTATAATTAGAGAGTATTTCTTGTTGAGATTTCCAAAATGTAATTAATATACGCATAGTTTTTTGTAATCGCATATACATCCCTTCATTAATTTCTGGTTTAAAGTAATCGTATTCCTTAAACAACTTAATAAAGTATGCTACTTGTTCTCTACGTATTAGAAACGTTTTTTTTAATAGAGTATCAACTTCTTTAAAATTTCGAGAAATTTCTAGTAAATCAAGGTTAAAAAAAGAATATGTATCATTTAACTTTTCTAAAGCTAAAAGCAGTTCGTTAAACTGTATAAACGGATCAATATCTTTTGCCATATAGACTTCAGAAATATCTCTTCGCATTTGCTTATATATTGCCTTTAAGAGTGCTTCCTTATTTTTATAATGATAATCTAAATTACCTACACTAATACTTAAAGATTTAGCAATATCTCTCTTGGTAATATTCTTTATACCATGAGCATTAAAAGATATAATAGCTTGATTTATTATTTTTTGTTTTGTTTTCAAATAATCTATAATTGAATATACAAATATAATAAATTAGGTCATTTGACCTAATTTTGCAAAAACAAAACTGAAAAACTATTTAAGAAAATTGATGTTTCTTTTTAATCCTGAAAACTTAGTACGTTTAACTGCAGATTTTTGAAATACTTTTCTAAAGGTGTCTTCAGTTATTTCCTCCCAATCTTTTTTTGTCATGGATAACAATTCTGGATGCGGTTTAAACAAAGGTTCGCTATGTGATTTTGAAAATCGATTCCAAGGACATACATCTTGACAAACATCGCAACCAAAAATCCAATCGTCCATTTTGCCTTTAAACTCTGTTGGAATATTTTCTTTTAATTCTATAGTAAAATAGGAAATACATTTACTTCCGTCTACAACATAAGGTTCGGTAATGGCTTCTGTAGGACAAGCTTCAATACATGCTGTACACGTACCACAATGATCGGTTGTTGCCGAATCATATTCTAAATCTAAATCGATAATAAGTTCAGCTATAAAATAAAATGATCCAACTTGTTGGGTTAATAAATTACTATGCTTCCCAATCCAGCCTAAACCAGATTTTGCTGCCCAAGCTTTATCAAGAACTGGTGCAGAATCAACAAAGGCACGACCGTGTACTTCGCCTATTTCATCTTGAATAAAATGCAATAAAGATTTTAACTTCTCTTTTATAACGAAATGATAATCCTCTCCATAAGCATATTTAGACAACTTGAAACTATCGTCATTTTGTTGTTCAGAAGGATAGTAATTAAGTAATAATGAAATAACACTTTTTGAATCTTCAACCAACTTTCTTGGGTCTAATCGTTTATCAAAATGGTTTTCCATATACTGCATTTGCCCATGCATATTGTTATTCAACCATTTCTCTAAACGTGGTGCTTCTTCTTCTAAAAAATTAGCCTTACTAATACCACAAGACAAAAAACCGAGGCGCTTTGCTTCGGTTTTTATGATATTTGAGTAATTTAGTTTATTCACCTTTTTATTAAAACATCTAAACTACAATTTAGTTTTTAAAATTAATTTAATTGAATCCTAAATCTTTTTGCGATTGAGGGTCTGCAACTGGGAAACAATTACCAGAAGGTAACTTTTCTGGCACGTATCGTTTTAAATTTTCGTCGTATAAAGATTTCTCAATAAACATAGTTAGAAAATCTACTTCACTTTCTGTTAAATTAAGAGGAGTAAACATTGGAGAAAGCTTTTGTGAAGGCACTTCTGTATTTTCATGTATAGCTTCATTCTTATAGCGTATAATATCTTTTACACTTTCAAAACTACCACCATGACCATAAAAGCTAACATCTTTTAAATTATATAGTTGTGGTGTTTTAAATTTATAATCGTCGTCACTATTTCCTGTAAATCCACCACGTCCTTTTTTGGTAGCTTCATCAACTACTGTTAAAATATTAGCTCCTGCTAAATCATTCATCCCTAGAGCATGAAAATTCATACCATTTAAACCAGGGCCTGAGTGACAAGTATAGCATTTTCCCTTATCAAAAAATAATGAAGCACCACGTAACTCCTCTTCACTCATTGCTAATTCGTCTCCTTTTAACCATTGTTGGAATGGAGCTTCATTTGGCAGCAAAATTCTTTCGTATGCTGCTATTGCCAGTCCAGCATTTATTTTAGAATAACGTTCAGATTCATTAACATTTGGAAATGCATTATCAAATAATGCTTTGTATGCAGAATTTACAATATAATCATAATCAATAACTAACCTGTGTACATCTATTCCTGCGATAGCTTGAGTTTCAACACCCTCAAACCCTAAAGAATTTACTTCTTTAGGAGTGCCAACTGTCCAATTAGCTTCTGTTCCAACGTTAGTTCCTGTTGCTCCAAATTGTCCGTTCCAAAGCATAACATCTTGATAAGCAACATTTAATACACTTGGACTTCTTATCGGCTGCACATCAAGATCTCCCTCAATATAAGTAGATGATTTTAGCCTTCCTTCTCCAAATGAACCAAAGCCTATACCACCTTCACCAATACCCTGAAGTATTCCACTTTGAAAACCTGCTGCTACATGATGACAGCTAGCACAAGAATATGTATTCTTACCTTCTGGGTGTTTAGGGTTTAAAGCTAGTCCAGTTTCATGATATAACATTTTACCTAACGCCACTTTAGCATCAGTAATAGGATTATTAATATCGCTCGGAATAACTAAATAATTATTTGAAGCCGGAAGAATTAAAGCTTCTTTTGTGCCATATAATTCTATAATTTTTTTTTCTAAATTGTTTTGAAGTGTAATGTCTACATAATCATCATTGTCTGTAGCGCATGAAGAAAACAAAAATGCTATGCAAATTGCAAGCATATTAAATACTCGTAGGTTTTTCATTATAATTGGGTTATTATATTTTGAGTACAAACATAATAACATACTAAAACACCTTACAAATTTTTTGTTAAATTAAACGAAATATTAGTTAATCTGTTGAAAGGTTTTATTTAGTCGTTTATTTGTTTTGGTAAAGATTAAGAAGCTTGTTTTTAAAATAACCCACCTTGAATTGACCCTTTAACTTTTCCTAAATGCTTGTAAGCTTGTTCGGTTACTTCGCGTCCACGAGGTGTACGCATAATAAAGCCTTGTTGTATTAAAAAAGGTTCGTAAACTTCTTCAATAGTTTCAGGGCTTTCACTAACCGCTGTAGCAATAGTTGTAATACCTACTGGACCACCTTTAAATTTATCTATAATTGTGGAGAGGATTTTATTATCCATTTCATCTAAACCATGAGCATCAACATTTAAGGCTTCTAAAGCATATTTAGCAATTTTAATATCGATACTTCCATTACCCTTAATTTGTGCAAAATCTCTAACACGACGCAACAATGCATTTGCAATTCTAGGTGTTCCACGACTTCTCCCTGCAATTTCAATAGCTGCTTCCATGGTTATTGGCACATCTAAAATAGTAGCACTTCGTTGTACAATAGTGGTGAGTAAATCTGTTTTATAATATTGTAATCTGCTTTGAATACCAAAACGTGCGCGCATTGGAGAAGTTAATAAACCTGAACGTGTTGTGGCACCAATTAAAGTAAACGGGTTTAGATTTATTTGAACGGTTCTTGCATTTGGTCCAGATTCAATCATGATATCGATTTTATAATCTTCCATTGCTGAATATAAATACTCTTCAACAATAGGACTTAATCGATGAATTTCATCTATAAACAACACATCGCGTTCTTCAAGATTTGTGAGTAAACCTGCCAAATCTCCTGGTTTATCCAATACAGGTCCTGAAGTTACTTTAATACCAACACTAAGTTCATTTGCTAAAATATGGGCTAAAGTTGTTTTCCCTAATCCTGGAGGTCCATGAAATAAGGTATGGTCTAAAGCTTCTGTTCTTAAATTTGCCGCTTGAACAAAAATTTGAAGATTCTCTAATACTTGATCCTGACCTGTAAAATCATCAAAAGATAAGGGTCTTAATTTTTTTTCTACATCTAATTCTTCTGGAGAAAAATTGTCGTTGGATGGATCTAGGTTTTTGTTCATATTAAAAATTCCTTCGACTAAGCTAAGGACGACATTTTTTTATACAGTTTAAACAGATTCCCGCTTTCGAGAGAATGACTAAAAGCAAATATAAACAAAAAGCCTTTCCGAAATTTTGGAAAGGCTATACTTTTGCTATAAATACTTTTCGTTTAGCTTATTATAAGGTAATCTTAATGTTGCAATTCTTCCTCACCATCCTTAAGCGGAATATTTTGAGGTACAAAATCTACATCATGTCCCGGTTTGCTATAAT
>NZ_CAXIBN010000124.1:0-9060 GCF_964021735.1 uncultured Wocania sp.
TCATTTAGTCCTATTACTTTTAATTCTGATATAGATTCATCAAAATAAATTGAAACATCATCAGCTACTTCAATATCATCAACAGTTAAAGATTGTGACTTAAATACTAAAGAAAACCTATCGTTATAAACACCTGCATCTAAAAATATTTCAAACGGATTATTGTTTATTAAAAAAGTTTCGTTGGTAGTATTATCTTTTATATAAAGTGCTTTATTCTCATTTAAATTTTCAACACCATCAAGTTTAATTCTTGCTATACCAGAGTTTTTAATAATAATTCCTATTGGAAATTCTTGAGTGTCATCAAAATTACCAACTCCTTGAATGACAAACTTTCCTTTGCTAAAAGCCCAATACATATCTTCCTCTGCAACATCTACCATAATAGCATCATATCCCAAATCGAAATTATTAGAAGCATTCACATCTTTGCCTAAAACTATTTGCCTGTGATATCCAGCTGGAGAATCAAAAATTAATCGTATTCTAGGAGTATCGTCTCTATGCTCGTTACTAGTAATACTGTTTTTCTTATCTGTAGACTTTAAAAATAATGATGTTGAGCCGTCTTCGGTAGCAAAAACACGTTGACTATTTTTGAATACTATATCACCTCCGTCAACAACATCTACAGGAACGCCATTATCATCATCAAAACCATCTAATGCGGTACTTACAAAAAACCCTTGGTTAACTGGAATATATTGTCCAGGTATTTTTGATCCACTAGTTAAATTGTTATTAATTCTTGTATCATTAGCAATTGCTACTGCTCCTCCTGTTAAATTTCTTGTAGCATAGCCACCAACATATCCTCTCAAAACATGGGTGTTTTCTTCTCCAAAATGATCCCAAAAATATAAAGCACCGTTAAAAATAGTTCCTGTGGCATTATTTCCACCATCAGCAATACTCATATTATCTAAAATAAATTCTGTGGCATCTATAGCAGACGGATACGGGTTACCTATTAAGCGATCTACATTTCCTGTTGGGTTTTGCGCTGTTATATTTTTATTTAGTGGCAGTGTTATATCGCCATTATTCGGCAAGCCCTTAAACACGTAGTTTTGTTGATCTGTTACGGCAACAGCACCCGATGTCCCTTTCATTGTAAAACCTTCTCCTGCAAGTAATGTTGTTGATTCATTAATACTTTCCCAAGAATCATAATCATCTTCAGGACCATAAAATTTGTATAACCAATACGAGCTAATTGTTCTTGCAGAACCTGGTGGTGGAGGTAAACCATCACTACCATAAGGTGAACTATTAAAAACTAGACCTTGATAAAGTGAAGATATAGTTCCATCGTTTAACACCCCTGCTATTGTATGATTAGAGTTTGTATTTGAAACCCCCGTTCCTCTTGTTGCAGAATTACCGCTTATTGGACCAACTGATGATGACCAATAATTGTAATTAAATCCATTTGCGGTTCCTTGTTGATCGCGTTCTAAAAAACCACCACTATCTGCATCAACAATACTCCCTTCACTTTGTATTAATTGAGACTCACCAACTAAATCGATAATACCATCTAATTCTAAATAATGCGAAACAGTTAATGCTTGCCCAGAATTTGTTTCGTCTTGGGCATCAATTGGATCTGCTATTGTTAAAGTTCCAGCAGTTTGAATTAAACCTAATAACGAGATATCTCTGTCTCCCGACGTAATATTATGTGAGATTTCAACAATATTCCAATCCGTTGTAGTTGTACCATCTAAACTTAACGAATTTGGTATCATTTGATCTGCACTATTACTCCAGGTTGTTCCAGCATCCCAAGCTCCGTTAGCTACAGACACATAAGGCAAAGGAGTTGTTTGGTTGTCTATTATCGTTTTCGTTTTATCTAAATACTTTAATCGTAAAAAGAAACGATTATCAGTTAACCCTTCAACAGTAGACCCGTAAAATGAATTAAAATCGTAATATACTCTTAAATTACTCCATGGTATACTTACAATCTCGTTGCTTGCAGATGCTTGAGGTAAAATTTTCCCATTTACATAATCAGTACCCGCATTATCAAATCGCTCAACTTCTTGATTCATTAAATAACGTATTTGATCTTGACTTAATGCTAAATCCCAAACGTAAACTTCATCAATCTCACCTAATAAAGGATTTATAATATTATTTTTATCAATATAAACTGCGCCTATAGCGTAATTATTAAAGTTTGGAGACGGGTGCACAATGTCTTGAACTGATTTATCTAAAACGCCATCTATATACATTAAAATAGTACCACTATGATACACAAACGTGGTATGATGCCATTTACCATCATCTACAACTACATTTGATATATATTTTGGTGTAACAGCATCATCAATATACACTTCAATATTACCCGTTGTATTTAGTCTGATTTGTAATTTTTCACCTTTAGCCATTACTGTCCTATTACTAGCATTTGCGGCACATTTAATCCAAGCAGAAATTGTAAAATTATCCACATTTAAATTAAGATTAAATTCACCAACCAAGTAATCGCCTGAGGCTATGCTTATTGAGTGATTTTCGGCTAAATTTGATGTTTTTCCAAAAGTAAAATACTTTGTACCATCAAAATCATACCAAGTTTGAAGATTTACTCCTCCATCTTCAGATCTAAGTGGAATAACATCAATAATATCGCCATTTGCAAAATTAGGACCATCAGCAACTATTAAAGCATATTCCTCGGTAGCTAGTTTTGAAAAACTACTAAATGCTACTGATGGAATAGAAATATAAACAGTTTCTACGTCGCCATTTACGTTTTCATTTGATTCAACAATCTTCCATATTCTGTCAATACGTGTTAACGATGTTATAATTCCAGAAGCTATAGTTACTGTATTTGTACTAGAACCAGAAAAAGATGCATTATTATTTCCCCAAACCAAAAAATCTCCATCTTTTTTGAATTCATTTGGATTAGCACTGTTGGTTGTAAAAAGCCCACCTAAGCCAATACATACTTCATTAAGCATGTTTATAGTTTTTGATTGTTTTTGATTTAAATCTGAAATAGAATCTCTACCGATACCCGCAACATGGTAATTATAACCAGAGTTAGCCGTAATATCCCAAACTTTTGTATCGAAAGAGTTTATATAATCTTTCTGTACTTCGGTAGAAGCTCCTAAAGTAATTCCGTATTTAACAGCTAAATATGATTCCACTTTTTGTCTATCAGCATCAGATAATCTTTCTGAGAATGTAAAGACCTCAGCAACACGACCATTTAAGCTTCCTTGAATATCAAAATTTCTACCAATCCAATAATCACTCCCCGATATATTAGTAAAAGCTACATCAGAAACATTTGATGTTGTTAATACATTAGAATTATAAAGTATATCTTGTTTAGTTGGTGATACTAAGGCATCATTTCTAACATTAATTATTCCAGCATTAGAATAAGATGAGTTAATTTCTGCATCTCCATTAAAACTACCGCCACCATCTACATCTTGATTATATGATAAGGTTTCGTTAGTAAACTCTGATGAATAATCTCCAAAACCTATACCTGTAATATCTCCTGCGTTTCCTGAATCTATACTAGCAAAAATGGTGTTTCTAGTTGATGCACTAGTTATTGTAGCATCTGGTACCATAACAATAAATACATCATGGTTGTAAAAACCACTTATTGGCGTATCGTTATTATACATATACTGTTCTGTTGCAGCACCGTCGTTTTCAAATTTTACTACAGGGTTATAATTAATATTATCAGCAGCTGTATCTAGATAGGTTGGTTCTTTACCAGATACAGTAGTGGCATCTTTTCCGTTAGTGCCTAAATCTAACCAACTGGTTAAATTAGAACCTGATGTAACGATTCCTCTTGTAGATTTTAACCACAATTTAAAATTGGCAGTAATACCACCAGGTCCTGGTATATTTTCATTAAACATTTCTGCGCTTACGTTTAGCAAAAAAGGATTCGTATCAGGATCATTTGTATTTATACTAATAGTTGCAGACTGAGTACCTGTTCCAGCTACTGGAGCTACAAAAGTTACATCTAAATAAATACCAAAAAAGGGAGGTAATCCTACAAATGGTATCCCTTGAGGTGAAGATGTAGCAAAATCCCCATTATTAGTTATTGCCGATGTAATATTCATGGGGCAATTGCCAATATTAGCAATTAGAAACCTTCTTGTTACCGTAGAGCCTTCATCTACTACACCAAAATACGTCCCATTCTCATCTGTAGTTGTTGCATTATTATAAGAAACATCTGCTAAAGGATTTCCTCCTAAAACATAAACCTCAGGAGAAGAATTAACTTGTAATGTAAATGTAAAATCAGATTGATTCTTAATTTCAATAGTAACCAATGTACTAGTAGTAGTACACGACGAACTTATATTTTCAACTTCAAAATCAAGAAGTTTTTTCCCTCCTCTACAAGTATTTGGTTTTATATTCCTTTTAGGATTACTTGGAGTAATATCAAAATCAGTAGTATTTGATATATCAACATCTTGTATTCTTAAATTTTTACAATTTCCACCTTCAACATTTGTAATTCTAAAATCTAAACTGTTACCAGCATTAATAGTAATCGTAGAACCTTGAGCAATTATAGACCCTCCAATAACTTCTAACTGCATCACTTGAGCATTAGCAAAAAAACTAATTAAAAAAAAGAACAATAATATATTTATATGAAAGAAACGGAAGGTATAGGGTTTTATCATAATAAAAACTTCTAGGGCATTAAATTTTTATTTGAGAGACTTACAATTCTATAAAAAAAAAGAACACTGCCTAACAATAATAATGAAATTTCATACAACAAACAAACAAAATGCAAAAAAAACCGATTAAAAGTTGTTTTATTAACTAATTAACTTATAACATAAAATTAAGTTGATATATAAAATATTGCTAACTTTAGTGATTAAAAACAACTTTAGAAACGCCCTTAATAAAATGAAAAGAATCCTTATATTAATACTAATAATATCTCCTATAGTTGCTTATGGGCAAGCCAAAAAACTTTACCGACAAGCTACTAGAGCAACTAATCCAAAAGAAAAAATAGAGTTACTAACCCAAGTCATTGCATTAGAACCAAAAAATTTCGACGCCTATTTTCATAGAGCTATTGCCAAAAATGATTTAGGCGATTATAGTGGTGCCATTTTAGATTATTCAAAAATACTTTTTTACAAACCAGACGCCGATTCATACTATAATAGAGGTAATTCTAAATTCAGCTTACAAGATTTTTTTGGAGCTAAAGTTGATTACGAAAATGCTTTAAAATTAGATCCGCAGTTTTTTGATGCTTTATATAATTTGGCTTGTACTAAATATTATATAAAAGATTATATAGGTTCAATAACGGATTTAAGTAAAATTATTGAGGTATCACCAACCGAATCTAAAGTTTATACGCAGCGAGCAAATGCGCTCTTAGCACTTAAAAAATATAAATTAGCATTGCAAGATTTTTCGCTTGCCGTTTTAATTAATCCAAATGCAGACACTTATTACAACCGAGGTTTAACGCATTTAAACATTAACTATTATAAACAAGCTAAAAAAGATTTTGATAAATCTTTAAGTTTTGATGATAACAACGCTTCGGCATATTTTTTTAGAGGCGCATCGCATTTACTTTTAGGAAAATATAATAAGGCTATTTCAGATTTTAAAACCACTATAAAATATAACACTTTAGATTATGAAGCTATTTTAGGATTAGCTTTAACCTATTACAAAGTGAATGACTTAAAAAATGCTAAATTAAATTTAAAAAAAGCTGAATCATTATTAGCTCTCGACACAGAAAAAAACATTACTATTGAATCTTTTTCTGATACCTATTGGTATAAAAAACAGTTTTACTTTTTCAAACAAAACTTTAATGAGTTAAGTAAATTAAAACTTTAGCCTTTAAACTTTAAAGGTAAATACACCAATTTTTTAGTTTCGAAAAAGTCTTCGGTGTAATAATCGCTTAAATTATAAATAGTTACTGTTTTATAGTTTTGAAGCTCTTCACTTAAATCGCCACCTTTTAAATACAAAATTCCGTTTTTTAAATCGTGGTTTTGCTTTTTAGCAATCTTACCTTTTACCCAATGCACAAACGTTGGCATTGCAGCAACAGCACGACTTATTATAAAATCGTAAGTGCCCTTAATATCTTCAACTCTAGAGTGTGTTGTTTTTACATTGGTTAACCCCAAACCTTCTACAACCTCATCAACTACTTTTATTTTTTTTGCAATGCTATCAACTAAATGAAAAGAACATTCTGGAAATAAAATAGCTAATGGAACACCAGGGAATCCACCACCTGTACCAACATCTAAAAGTTTTGAACCATCTTTAAACTGTATTAATTTTGCTATTGCCAAAGAATGTAATACATGACGCAAATAAAGCTCGTCAATATCTTTACGAGATACGACATTAATCTTTAAATTCCAGTCTTTATAAAGTGTTTCTAACCTTTTAAATTTTTCAATTTGGTCTTCGTTAAGGTTAGGGAAATATTTTAAAATAAGCTGCATTGATGTTAAATTTTCAACAAAAATATACTTTTTATATGCATATTTTTACAAAAAAACGTTATTACTTCAGTTGGTTTATAACTATATTTGCCGCAGGTATGATCAACATTTTTTATTTTAATCATATTAAAATTAATAGCATGACAAAACAAACGCTTTCTTTTTCAAGAAAAGACTCAGCAAAATTTTTTAAAACTCTAAATAAACGTGTTAACGATTATTTTAAAGAGAACAACATAAAACGTACAGGAAATTGGAAATTATACATAAAGGCAATTGTAATGTTTTCTTTATTAATAGTTCCCGTAATTTTAATATTAACTAATAACTTACCTGCTTGGGCACAAATTATTTTAATGATGGTTGTTGGCGTTGGTATGGCAGGTGTTGGCATGAATGTAATGCACGATGCTAATCACGGCTCTTTTTCAAGCAAAAAATGGGTTAATAAATTAATGGGGAGTAGCATTTATATTTTAGCAGGTAACGATTATAATTGGAAAGTACAGCACAATGTATTACATCATACATACACCAATATTCAAGGACATGATGAAGATATTGATGCGGGTAGAATTATTCGTTTTTCTAAACATACTAAATGGCTTAAAATTCATAAATATCAAAAATATTATGCCTTCTTTTTATATGGTTTGTTAACTGTAAATTGGGCTATTACGACAGATTTTATTCAATCGTATCAATACTTAAAAAGAAAATTAGCATACGGCAAACTTCCTAATCCAGCAACACAATGGACAAAATTAATTATTGGTAAAATAGTGTATTATGCTATCTGGATTGTTTTACCTATATCATTAGGATTTGCATGGTGGCAAGTTTTAATAGGCTTTTTAGTTATGCACTACACCGCAGGCATCATTTTAAGTGTAATATTCCAATTAGCACACGTAATGCCTAATACCGAAATGCCTTTACCAGACGAAAATGGTAACATGAAAAACACTTGGGCCATTCATCAATTATTTACAACGTCTAATTTTTCACCTAAAAGCTGGATAGTAGAATTTTATACTGGTGGGTTAAACAGACAAGTAGAGCATCACTTATTTGCAAACATTAGTCATATACATTACAGACACATTGCTAAAATAGTTAAAGAAACAGCTAATGAGTTTAGCTTACCATACAACGAATATAACACGTTTTGGAAAGCCATAGCAGAACATTACAACCAATTAAAAGTACTAGGACAAAAACCTAGTTTAGCCTAAACTTCATATTTACCATTTAAATACATTACATGCAATTATTATCTGATAGAATTTTAAACATGGCTACGTCTGCAACGTTAGCAATGGCTGCAAAAGCAAGAGAGCTTAGAGGCGAAGGAAAAGATATTATTGGCTTAAGTCTTGGTGAACCAGATTTTAATACACCCGATTTTATTAAGGAAGCCGCAATACAAGCTATTAATGATAATTACAATTCATACTCACCAGTTGATGGGTATGTTGAATTAAAAGAAGCTATTATTACAAAGTTTAAACGCGATAATAACTTAACTTATACCTTACCACAAATTGTAGTATCTACAGGAGCAAAACAATGTTTAGCAAACATAGCTGCGGTTATGCTGAACGCTGGAGACGAGGTCCTTTTACCATGCCCATATTGGGTAAGTTATGCTGATATTGTAAAGTTAAATGATGGTGTTCCCGTAGAAGTTAAAACATCAATCGATACCGATTTTAAAATGACAGCAACACAACTTGAATCTGCCATTACACCAAAAACTAAAATGATTTGGTTTAGCTCGCCTTGTAACCCAAGTGGATCTATTTACAGTAAAGAAGAATTAAGAGCTTTAGCTGATGTTTTAGTTAAGCATCCTAATATTTATGTGGTTTCTGATGAAATTTACGAACATATAAACTATGTTGGTGGTCATGCAAGTATGGCTCAGTTTGAAGATATGTACGACCGTACCATTACCGTAAATGGTGTTTCAAAAGCATTTGCTATGACGGGATGGCGTGTTGGATATATTGGAGCTCCAGAAAAAATAGCACGTGCTTGTAATAAAATGCAAGGACAAATTACAAGTGGTACAAACTGTATTGCGCAACGCGCTGTAATTACAGCCTTAAACGAATCGCCATCGCGTGTACAATACATGATAGATGAGTTTAAAGTGCGTCGTGATTTAATTTTGGATTTATTAAATGATATTGAAGGATTTAAAACCAATACTCCAGAAGGTGCGTTTTACGTATTCCCTAACGTAACCTATTTCTTTGGAAAAACATTACGCGGAAAAACTATAAACAATGCTACCGATTTTTCTTTGTATTTATTAGAAGAAGCACTTGTTGCAACTGTTACTGGTGAAGCTTTTGGAAATCCTGATTGTATTCGTATTTCTTACGCAGCTTCTCAAGAGCAAATTATTGAAGCTATAAAACGTATTAAGGAAGTGGTAAGTTAGAAACTTATTTTATTAAATTATAACATTCTCAGGCCTGTTAAGTTTTAAAATCTAACAGGCTTTTTTTAG
>NZ_CAXIBN010000125.1:0-8783 GCF_964021735.1 uncultured Wocania sp.
GCATCCTACATCCTAATTCCTATGGATGTAGAGAGTCAAAAAAATCATCTTAAAGCTTACGGTATAACCTATTGGACGCTCAATAAACAATTAAAAATTAAGTGGTTACTTAATTATCGTGGCGGTTCTTTTTTATTACCAGATACCGAAGAAATTCAACGCGAATGCCAAATACGAGGTGTTTCCTTTGAAGTTATTTCTAATTCAAAAGCAGAAAGCATTCTAGAAGATATTAGCAGTCCAAGTAAAAATATGGAAGCTGTAGTTTTAGAAAAAGCACCAAAAATAGCCGTTTATACACCTTACGGAAAACAACCATGGGACGATGCCGTAACTATGGTTTTGCAATATGCAGAGATTCCTTATGAAACCATTTACGACGAAGAAGTTTTAAACGATGGTTTGCTATTGTTTGATTGGTTGCATTTACACCACGAAGATTTTACGGGGCAGTTTGGTAAATTTTATGGCGCATATAGAGCTACAAATTGGTATATTCAAGAAAAAAAGGAAGCCGAAGCATTGGCTGTAAAGTTAGGCTATAGTAAAGTTTCGGACGAAAAATTAGATGTAGCTTTAAAAATTAGAGATTATGTTATTGGAGGTGGTTTTATGTTTGCTATGTGCAGTGCGACCGATAGTTTTGATATTGCATTGTCTGCCGAAGGTATCGATATTTGCGAGCCTATGTTTGATGGAGACGGAAGCACGCCTGGGTATCAAAATAAAATAGACTATAATAAAACCTTTGCTTTTACAGATTATACTTTAGAAAGAAGCCCGAACATTTATGAATTTTCTTCAATAGATATGACTAGAAAACGGATGATTCCTAAAACAACTGATTATTTTTCGCTTATGGAATTCTCAGCTAAATGGGACCCCATTCCAACTATGTTATGTCAAAATCACACGGCTTTAGTAAAAGGATTTATGGGGCAAACAACATCGTTTACAAGAGATGAAATAAAATCTAATGTATTAGTAATGGGTGAAAATAAATCTAATGGAGAAGCAAAATATATTCACGGTATAAAAGGAAAAGGATTTTTTACTTTTTATGGTGGTCATGATCCAGAAGATTATCAGCATAGAGTTGGAGACTCCAAAACCGAATTAGATTTGCACCCAACTTCTCCAGGATATCGGCTTATATTAAATAATGTCTTGTTTCCTGCTGCTAGAAAGAAAAAGCAGAAAACATAATTTTTTGTAAATTTAGAACATACAAAAGTTTAATTATAGCTTCTAAAAAAACAAATATTCAAGAAAACTCTAATTGTAATAACTAATTATTTTGACATTCCATAAGATGCCTTTAATTTTTTTTGATAAAAGCACGAACAACAAACTATTAAAAAATTTAAGCTATTAAAGGCACCAGAGATAAGATAAATAGTTATATCCGTGGTATTGTATCGATGAAATAAATAAAAGTTAGTTGATTTTAAAAACAACTTAATCAACTAATAAAATGGTTCTTTGGAATGTGTAAATAAATCCATCAGCACCGTCACCTGTCGACATTATATTTTGATTAATAACTAATGCACTTTGAGAAATTTCAAAACTTCCAAGTTCATTATTATTTACTGTAAGATAGCTTTTTCCATCTAAATCTAAAACAGAGTATTCATAAGTTCCAGAATCTAAACCATCTTCAATAGTATCATCATCGTTATTATTCTCAACAACAAGGGTTTTGTTTGCATCGTTAAAAGCCCATACAATAGTTTCAAGATTAAATTCTTCATCTATTCCAGCAACACCACCGGTTACTTTTACTAAGTGCCACAAGTATTTTATTTTTTGAGGATCTATAGGGTCTTCATCATTAGAACAACTTGAAAAAATAAAAAAACAACTTAAAATTAGAATTACACTCTTTTTCATTTATTTTAAATATTTAGGATTTTACTTATAGATGAAAAAAAGGGCTAATGGTTGCGTAAACTTTATAAAAAAACTTTATTGACTTTTAGAGCTACAACTACAATGACCAATAGTTTCTGTGTTTTCATGCCACGGAAATGAGCTGTTATATTTGCTATTCTCCCAATAGAATTTTGAGCGTTCTTTTGGTTCGTTTCCAATTTCATTCATCGTTTTAGTATCATATAATCTTCCATTTACCATAGTATAAACAATACTTTCTGTATTTCGGATGTTATCCAAAGGGTTTTTATCCATTACAATTAAATCTGCTAATTTACCAACCTCTAAAGAACCTATGTCTTTACTCGCGCCAATATAATCTGCACCATTTATTGTAGCAGCTTTTAGGGCTTCCATATTGGTCATGCCTCCTTGCGAAAGCATCCATAATTCCCAATGCGCTCCAAGCCCTTGTAATTGTCCATGCGCACCTAAGTTAACTTTAACCCCTGCATCTGTTAATGCTTTACAAGTTTTAGAAACCAAAATATGCCCATTTTCATATTCTTCTTGTGGTATTTTCATGCGATGGCGAGAACGAGAATCAATAATGCTTCGAGGCGTATATTTAAGTAGTTTTTCATTTTCCCAAACATTATCATGTTCGTAAAAATAAAACTCACCATTTAATCCACCGTAGTTTACAATAAGTGTAGGTGTGTACCCTGTATTACTAGTTCTCCATAACTCTAAAACATCTTTATAAACTTTAGTTACTGGAATGTTGTGTTCAATTCCTGTATGCCCATCCATAATCATACTCATGTTATGATAAAAATTAGACCCCCCTTCTGGTACAACAAAAACCCCTTCTTCTCGGGCAGCTTGTATTACTTGTTGACGTTGGTTTCGTCTTGGTTGATTATAACTTTTTACTGATAAAGCACCAAATGCTTTGGTACGACGAATAGCAGATCGGGCATCATCTAAATTATTTATTACAGCTTTAAAATCACCATCTGCTCCGTATAAAATGGCACCAGTAGAGTAGAGTCTAGGACCAACCATTTGCCCATTTTTTATAAGTTCTGATAAAGTAAATATAGATTCAGTATTCGCTGAAGGGTCATGCGAAGTAGTAACTCCATAAGCTAAATTAGCATATAATTGCCAATGTTTTTGTGTGGTTATTCCTGCTCTAAAACCACCAACATGAGCGTGTACGTCTATAATACCTGGCATTATGGTTTTGCCTTTCACATCATATATTTTAGCTTCAGAAGGGATATTGATATCTGAACCCCCAAGAGCTTCAATTTTATTTTCTCGAATAATAATGGTTCCATTTTTTATAACCTTATTACCTTCCATTGTAATAATATTGGCTCCAGTAAATGCAATAACCCCTTTCGGTTTATCGGTTTTAGAAACTAAATTAATTTTCACCCCTTTTTTTGTAATAGGAGGAATGCTATCTGGTGAATTTTTTAAGAATGTAAATCGTTCATTAACATGATTTGTAAAATACTCATCGCCTAAAGTCCAATGAATTTTATCACTATTTTTAGACCAATGAATGCTTACACCAGCATCTCTTGATACTTGTGAGATAGGAACGAATGATTTAGCGCCTTTCTTTAAATCGAAGTTTAAAGTTTTTCCCGATTTTGGCAAAGGTGCAATATAAGCTTTATGTAAATTAGAAAATGCTATCCATTTATTATCTGGACTTACAACTAATCTATTTGCATATTTTGAGGAAACTAATGTTTTTTCATCTTTTCCATTCAAATCAACACTTTTTAGCATTTTAGTTAAACTACCAAAATACGTGCCTCCAGTTTGATAAATAATTCTGTTTCCCCCAAGATTAAAAACAGGATTTGCTCCTTCTTTTAAAATGAATTGAGGATTTTCTCCGTTAGAATCCATAACATAAATACCAGACTTTTTAGTATATGTAAAACCTTGATCGCTATTTCCTGCTTCTTTTCGATACACTATTTTATTTCCGTCGTTAGAAAACGAAGGTGTTCTATAAATGCCTTTTGTGTTAGTAAGTTTTATTGATGAACCATTATTAATATTCGCTTTATAGATACTTCCAAGTTGCTCATCATTCCAAGTTACATAAATAATTTCTTTTCCGTTAGGAGAAAATGATGGCTCAAACTCAAAATCTGAAGCATTAGTAAGCCTTTTGGGTTTGCCGTTTGGAAGTTTTTTTGTCCAAAGATGTCCTAAAGCGCTAAAAATAATAGTTTTACCATCAGGAGATGTTACTGTATTGCGTATTGTTTTTGCTGTGAAATTTTCAGGAGCAACAGGCGTATCAAACTCTAAAGCTTTTGCAATTTTTATAGAAGCTTCAGCCTTAAAAGGGATGTTTGTAACATCTAATGAATTAATATTTATCTTATTGATTTTTCCACCAGACCAAAAAACGAGTTCTTCATTGTTTGGCATCCAACTAAAATTAGGATATACTCCAAAAATAGCCCATGCTTCTTGCTGATCTTTGTCTAAAGCATCATAAATTGGCCATTCTTCACCAGTTTCTAAATCATGGATATAAAGAACAGACTTTGTTCTAACACGTTTTACAAAAGCTAGTTTTTTGCCGTCTCTAGAAACTTGAGGTCTTGCAGCTCCTCCAGCACCACCTATTATTTTTTCTGTTTTACCAGTTTTAAAATTGTAACGGTTAACTATATAAATCTGACTATTTGGATCTTTATTATATTGAAACATGCCGCCAGGGTAAACATCTTCACTGTAATATAAATACTTGCCATTTGGCGATATGGATGGTTCATTTACATCTTGCTGGTCATTTTTGCGTTTTGTTAATTGTAAGCCAGTGCCACCAGTAATATGATACATCCACATTTCTCCCGCACCTACAGAACGTTGCGATGTAAAATGTTTACGCACAATTAAGTAATTACCATCTGGTGTCCAAATCGCATTATTTAATAATTTAAAAGTTTCTTTAGTTATTTGTTTTGCATTAGTACCATCAATATTCATAGTCCAAATGTTGTCGGCACCACCAGCATCACTTGTAAAAGAAAGTTTTGTACCATCAGGATTAAAACGTGGTTGAATTTCAAAAGGCAAACCTTCTCTAAGTAATTTGGCATCACCACCTTCAATAGGCATAATATAAATATCGCCTAATAAATCAAAGGCTATTTTTTTTCCATCTGGACTTACGTCTAGATTCATCCAAGTACCTTCATTGGTAGAAAGTTTTAATTCTTTGAAATCCCAATTACCTTCAGGGTTATTTACATCCCATTTTTCTTTTTCTTTTTTCTGAGCTTGAAGATTTAAATTAAATAAAAGGAGGATTAATAAAATTAATTTAAAATGATGCATTGGTTGATAGTTTAAATTGATTCTTAAAGATAGTTATTTTTTGAATGTGAGCTTTAGTAAGTTGGAAACAAAAAAAATCCGATTCAATTAAGAATCGGATTTTTATTAAGCGAATAATATGTTTTACAATAGGCGAAACGCCTTATTTAATTTTCTCTACTACAGCTTTAAAAGCTTCAGGGTTATTCATAGCTAAATCTGCTAAAACCTTACGGTTTAATTCAATATCATTAGCTTTTAATTTCCCCATAAATTGAGAATAAGATAAACCATGTTCTCTGGCTCCTGCGTTAATACGCGTAATCCATAATGCACGGAATGTTCTTTTTTTGTTTCTACGGTCTCTATACGAATATTGCATAGCCTTGTCAACCGCATTTTTTGCTACTGTCCAAACGTTTTTACGTCTTCCAAAGTAACCTTTTGCTTGCTTAAGTACCTTTTTTCTTCTGGCTCTTTTTGCTACAGAATTTACTGATCTTGGCATAATTTTAATTGTTTTTTGTAGTAGGCGGACGAAAAATCGACACTTTAAATATGCCTAACTCCAGGGTTTATAAATTGTTTTAACCGGTTAAAACGGTATTACTTTAAACGTAACATGGTTTTAACATTGTTTTCGTCAGCCTTATGTACTAAAGTATCATGGGTTAACGCTAGCTTACGCTTTTTAGATTTCTTTGTTAAGATATGACTCTTAAAAGCGTGCTTTCTTTTAATCTTACCAGTACCTGTAAGCTTGAATCGCTTTTTAGCACTAGATTTTGTTTTCATTTTAGGCATTTTTTTCTCCTAGTTTTTAATTATTTCGCTTAATTATCTTTAATCCTGAAATTATTTCAGCATTTTTTTATTTTAATGGTGCTTCTCGGTTGCTGAGCGTAGTTAAAGCGTTACTTTTTTGGAGCAATAAACATAGTCATACGTTTACCTTCCAAACGAGGCATTTGCTCTACTTTTCCATATTCTTCAAGGTCTTGTGCTAATCTTAACAACAATATCTGACCTTGTTCTTTAAATATGATTGATCGTCCTTTAAAAAACACAAAGGCTTTTAATTTAGCACCTTCTTTTAAAAACTTCTCAGCATGTTTCTTTTTAAAATCATAGTCATGATCATCAGTTTGTGGACCAAAACGAATTTCTTTAATGATAACTTTTGTAGCTTTAGATTTTAAAGCCTTATCACGTTTCTTTTGCTCATAAAGAAACTTTTTATAATCCATAACCTTACAAACAGGAGGATCAGCATTTGGTGAAATCTCTACAAGATCTAATTCTTGCTCGTTTGCTATTCTCATAGCGTCACCTTTGGTATAAATACCAATTTCTACGTTGTCTCCAACGAGGCGTACTTTTTGCGCTGTAATCTTAGAGTTAATTTTATGTTTATCCTCTTGTGAAACCCTTCTAGGTTGCTGTCTTCTTCTAATTGCTATGGCTTTATGGTTTTAAATTAAACTTAATTTTTAAAATGATTTTAATGTTTTTTTAATATTCTCTTTTATTATTTCAGAGAAGGCTTCTACACTAATCATGCCTAAATCTTCTCCACCATGCTGACGCACAGTTATTTTTCCTTCTTGTTCTTCTTGCTCCCCTATAATAATCATATATGGGTGTTTCTGCATTTCGGCTTCACGAATTTTCTTCCCTATAGTTTCATTTCTATGATCTACGAGGGCGCGAATTTCGTTATTTTCTAGCAAATTTAAAACTTTTTCAGAGTATTTTTCATATTTCTCACTAATTGATAATATAATTGCTTGAATTGGGATTAACCAAAGTGGAAAATTTCCTCCTGTATGTTCTAGTAATAATGCTACAAAACGCTCCATGCTTCCAAATGGTGCACGGTGAATCATAATGGGTCTATGTAGCTCGTTATCACTGCCTTTGTAAGTTAACTCAAAACGCTCTGGTAAGTTGTAATCTACTTGAATTGTACCAAGTTGCCATCGTCTTCCTAAAGCATCTTTTACCATAAAATCTAATTTAGGGCCGTAAAATGCAGCTTCTCCAGTTTCAATTACAAAATCTAAACCTTTATCGGTAGCGGCATTAATAATGGCTTGTTCTGCTTTTTCCCAGTTTTTAACATCACCTATATATTTGTCTGGATTTTCTGGATCCCTTACAGAAACTTGTGCAGTAAAGTTTTCAAAACCTAAAGAACCAAAAACATAAAGCACCAAGTCTATAACATCTTTAAACTCTTTATCCAATTGGCCTGGTGTACAAAACAAGTGAGCATCATCTTGGGTAAAACCTCGCACACGAGTTAAACCATGTAATTCGCCACTTTGTTCGTAGCGATATACGGTGCCAAATTCTGCAAATCGTTTTGGTAAATCTTTATAAGACCACTGAGAACTTTTATAAATTTCACAATGATGCGGACAATTCATTGGCTTTAGCAAAAATTCTTCATCTTCTTTTGGTGTTTTAATAGGCTGAAAACTATCGGCACCATATTTTTCATAGTGTCCAGAAGTTACATATAATTCTTTTTGCCCAATATGTGGTGTAACCACCATTTCGTAGCCAGCTTTCTTTTGAGCAGCCTTTAAAAAATTCTCTAAACGCTCACGTAATGCAGCACCTTTAGGCAGCCAAAGCGGCAAACCTTGCCCTACTTTTTGCGAAAACGTAAATAACTCTAACTCTTTACCAAGCTTTCTGTGATCCCGCTTTTTAGCTTCTTCTAGCATTTCTAAATATTCGGTAAGATCCTTTTGCTTAGGGAACGATATGCCATAAACACGAGTTAACTGTGGCTTGTTTTCATCACCCCTCCAATAAGCACCAGCAACACTTAAAACTTTAACCGCTTTTATAATACCAGTATTTGGTATATGTCCGCCTCTACATAAATCAGTAAATGTAGAGTGATCGCAAAACGTAATTGTACCATCTTCAAGGTTTTCAATCAATTCCGTTTTAAAGGTATTACCTTTGTATAATGATAATGCTTCCGCTTTAGTTGCAGATCGCATTTTAAAATCGTGTTTTCCTCTAGCAATTTCCAACATTTTGTTTTCAATGGTCTTAAAGTCCTTTTCAGAAATCGCATGCTCACCAAAATCTACATCATAATAAAACCCACTTTCAATAGCTGGACCAATAGTAAGTTTTGCTTTAGGATATAATTCCTCAATAGCCTGAGCCAAAATATGCGCGCTACTATGCCAAAAAGCAGTTTTACCCGCATCATCTCTCCAAGTGTATAAAACTAAAGAACCATCGGTAGTTAATGGCGTTACGGTTTCTACAGTTGTACCATTAAAATTAGCCGAAATTACATTTCGAGCAAATCCCTCACTTATGCTTTTAGCAACATCCATTGGTGTAACGTTTTCTTCAAACGTTTTTACACTGCCATCAGGTAATGTTATATGTATCATTAAAATAAATTAAATTCAGTTTGCAAAGATACTAGTATAAATAAATCCACACAATATATATATAGGTATAATTTTTTCTTAAGGCGTTCCTCTTCGGGTCGTGCTTTCGGCAGTTGCTTTTTT
>NZ_CAXIBN010000126.1:0-8783 GCF_964021735.1 uncultured Wocania sp.
GAAGTTACATGACTTCCTTGAACTGGAATTCTAAATTGATACCAGCGCACATCTTTTGTGTCTCCGTTTGGTAGCAATCTTGGTCTGTTTTTAAAGTCTCTTAGAAAATCTTTTAAAGGATTGCTATCTGGTATATTATCAAAATCTGCTTCCGATTCTGGCAAATTTTGACGTGTAATATCTAGCTCGTATTCAAAATAACTATTAATCGTATTCATGGTATTATCACGATTAATGTCTTCGGCATCTGGTTGTGTATTAGCAGCTCTTTGGGTATCTGTAAACGTATCAGGTGTATTGCCTTCAACACCATTATATTTTTTATAACGCTCAAAAATATCGCCTTCTGTATCTAAAAAATATCTGTAATTATCATTCGCTGGATCTTCTAATCCTGCAAAATCTGGAAACTTAGTGCTTTCATCTGTATCATTTAAACCATCGTAACCAATATCTTGAAGTATTCTATCTTGCCCTTGAGAATCAAAAGCATAGATTAAAGATTGATTTCCTGGTGTTTTTCCCCAGGATGTCTCTGTTGTAAACGCATTATTTGAAGTATCTGGTAATCCATTTTCATATTGTTTCCTTCCATCAGATAAAACATCTTCAGAAATATTTCCTAAGTTAAAAACTAATTTACCGCCTGGATTTGTTGGATTTTCTTGAAACGGATCTTGTAACCAAAACTCGATATACTCTACATTGGCTTGCTCTAAATCTGTTGATGTTAATTGACGCGTAATTCCTGCCCAACTTTGTTGCGGATTATTAAGTGTATTACCATTTGCAGCTGGATTAAAGTTATAAGGCCCTCTTTCTGATGGATAATACGCCAAATCTAAAGTGAAAAGCACAGAATTTTGACCTTGAACTAATTCTCTATCCGGAAATAGTTCATTTATAAATACACGACTTGTAAATAAATCAGATACATCATCATCCGAAATATCATCAGGTCTTCTAGCGCTATAAAAAATAGGATCGATAGTATACCAATTTAGTAATGCTCTTTGATAGCCGTTTTGCAAATTTGAAGGACTGTTTGGATCTGTAACATCAACATATCCTAAACTGGGATCAAACGGTGTACTTGACAAAAACCACGATTGTTGCGATTTTAAATCAATACTTCCTTGCGAACCTTCAAAATCATCAACATACGATGTCGCTTCTCCGTTAAGGTTTGTCCCTTTTGGGGCACCAGGAGCTAAATAAGCAAACTCACCTCTAACCGATAAATTAGATTCTACATCGGTATCAATATTTGGTAATTTGTTTGCCAATCGTGTTAAAAATGGAACTTTGGTTGAGTAGTTACCATTAAAGCCAAAAATAGTATTGTTTATAGGCTCTGAACCGTAATTTGCTTTTTGAGTAATTGGACGCTCATTTAGGTTTAAAAGTGTTGCACCTAAAACAAAATTTTCGTTGAATTTATGTTCTACATTTATACCTGTAAAACGTCTTGTTTGCTGACCGAAAACCGCGTTGTTTTCAGAAGACACATTAATGGGTGTATTGGATGCTTTTAAGGCTTCGTCTAAAATCTCCACTCTTGCTGAAGCGTAATTAACAACATAGTCGACCCCTTCAACTAAAACACGACCACCAGCGGT
The DNA here is from genome assembly GCF_964021735.1 of uncultured Wocania sp. NCBI lineage: Bacteria > Pseudomonadati > Bacteroidota > Flavobacteriia > Flavobacteriales > Flavobacteriaceae > Wocania > uncultured Wocania sp. Next base: position 1,620 of record NZ_CAXIBN010000126.1, read on the forward strand.
AACCGTTATAGAGCCTCTCGCTGCCCCAAACGGAATGGGGATACCGCCTCCTCCAGCAGACTTATAACGTCCTTTTAATTTGAATTTATTTTTTTCAACTTCTTCTAAAGCTGCAGTTTTTGTGCTTTTATAAAGTATATCGTATACATACTTTGTTTGGTTTTCGTTATACGTCGCATCATTATCATAATCTTCACTAGCATTTAGCGATAATTTATCAAAAAGATATTCCCCAAAGGGTTCAACACTTGGGAATATTATTCTTCCCGTTTGTGGCAACACGGTTATGTTTGGTACAAAATCAAAAAAACCATCACCATTTGTTTGTGGGTCGTTATTGAAATTTAATTTATCTAAGCTAAAAACTTGAAGTAATGTGCTTTCTCCTAGAGGCTTTTCACTCGGACTAGGAGTTGGGAACGGTGTACTACCAACTGGTGAAATAAAGTTTAAAGGTGAGGCTTCGTTATAAAAAATATTCAACTTAAAATCGTCTTGACTTAAATTATAAGCACCCGTTTCGTAAATGTTTTTCATCATCAACTTCCAAACAGGTTGATTCACATTAGTAATACTACTTTTTAATAATTTTAAAATTAAATTTTTGTTAGTAACTCCAGTAACTTGTCCTAATCCATTGGTTGTTACATCGGTAGCATCAACACCATCATTTGCAAATTCACCCACTTGATACACTTTTCCGCCAATTGTAAATTGAAAGGCAACCGCTAATACTTCATCATTATTTAAACGCTGATTTAACGAAATATACCCTAAATCTTTATTTAAACTATATTCTTGATTGTTTATTAATTTACGTGCATTTTCCAATTTTGCATAATCGAATCCTTCACTAACATTAGATACTAAAATACCCGATTGAACGGTTGCTACATCTCTAACAGCTTCTGTAAGCACACTTGTTGAGCCAATAGCTGTTGGATCGAAATCGTTATTTGTATTATCTGGAATAGCACCTGGAGCTGCATTTACAAAACCTGCTGGGGGTGTTTGCAAACCTATTACATTGGTTTCTCCTAAATCTTGAAGCGCTACAATATTTCTAACATTATCGGTTCTATTACTTCTATTGGTTACCCAAACTTCAAGTCTTGTAATTTGTAAACCTTTATTATTTAAATACGGATACGTTTCTAATGCTGTATTGTAAGTATCTCTAAAATATTGAGCTAAAAAGAAGTGCCTGTTTTCATCATAATCATGAATGAATTTATCAAATTCTTCAAGAGTTCCTCCGCCTTGAGCTACGACACTATTGGACTGCGATTTTTGTTCAGAAAAAACCCCTGTAACCGTTGTTTTACCAAACTGCAACTGTGCTTTAACACCAAAAAGACTTTGCGCTCCAGTGATTAATGAGCTGTTTAATGGCATACTTACATTACCAACTTCTATTTTTTGAATGATGTCGTCTTCTGTTGGTGTGTATTCTAATTTAATAATATCTTGAAAATCATAACTCGCCTGAGTATCATAATTAGCGGTTACTTGTAATCGAGTACCTACTTTACCTAGTAAACTTAAACTGATTCGCTGATCGAAATCGAAAGTAAAATTATTTCTGTTTTTTGGTGAAAATGAAGGGTTATCTTGTTTTGAAAATAAAACCCCTAAATCCATTTCTACTGAACCCTGCGGAACCACACTAATGGTATCGCTACCAAAGATAGAGGTAAAAAAATCAGATTTAACATAAAACTCTGGTATTAAGTTTTTTTGCCCATTTTTAGCACCTGTTTTCTTACCATCGAATGCATCAATTTTTTCTTTATAATAGGCTTTTAAGTTTTCTTTTGCCACCAAAGCATAATACTCTTTTGGTGTTAAAATAACTGGATATTTTATATTGTAAGTTCCTATTTTTTCGGTATAAATGTAACGATTTGTTACAGGGTCGAATGTATATTTAGATTCAACACTATTAGGATTTGGAGCTTTTATTTTCCCTAAACTAAACCCTGTTTTTACAGAATCTTGTACAGGCTCTTGAGACCAAACTGAGAAAGAAAACAGCAATACAAAAACTAAAAAAAAGTAATGTTTAATCGATTTATAAAAATTTGGGTTAGTTATATTCAAAATCTGTTATAAATTTTTTAAAGCTTGTTTTATAATGGTTTCAACATTAGCATCGGGTTGCGCCATTATAATTTTATCCACAACGCGTTCTGCCTGCTTCTTTACAAAACCAAGAACTTCTAAAGCTGATAACGCTTCATTTTTATTGGTATTGTCTTTTGAAACAGAAACTTCGTCAATATCATAAATCTTTAAAATTTTATCTTTCAAATCTATAATTACACGTTGCGCCGTTTTTGCTCCAATACCTTTAATAGATTGAATTAGTGCTACATCACCAACTGCAATACCCTCTCTAACCTGTTTTGGTGTTAATGAGGACAACATAGTGCGCGCAATACTAGAACCAATACCACTTACAGAAATTAATAATCTGAAAATTTCACGTTCTGCTAATGACGAAAATCCATAAAGCGTATGAGAGTCTTCTTTTACTTGTAGGTGCGTGTATAATTTTAAATGTTCACCGTCTGGAATTTGAGAGTAAGTATGTAATGAAATGTTAAGCATATAACCAACTCCATGACAATCAATAACAACACTAGTTGGATTTTTTTCGGTAAGTTTTCCTTGAATATGTGTTATCATAAATCCCTATATCTTAGTCAATCAAATGTAATAAAATTATTTGCATTTAAAAGTATTTACCGCTTGAATCTAATAGCTTCAGACTACTTAGCATTCGCCTTTTCCAATTCCCATTTTTCTTTATGCTGCGCATCAATTACTGCAATAGCTGTCATGTTAACAATTTCATCAACATTAGCTCCTAATTGAAGTATATGCACAGGTTTGCGCATACCCATCATTATAGGTCCAATAGATTGTGCATCATTTAACTCTTTTAATAATTTATAGGTAATATTTGCTGAATCTAAATTCGGAAATATTAGTGCATTTACTTTTCTACCTACTAGTTTAGAAAAAGGAAATTTTTCACGAAGCATTTCATCATTCAAAGCAAAGTCGGTTTGCAACTCGCCATCTATAATCATATCAGGAAAATGACGATGTAAATAGGACACAGCCTCTCGTACTTTTGATGCATTAATATGCTGCGACGACCCAAAATTAGAATACGATGTCATTGCCATAACTGGTTGCATACCAAACATTTTAATAACTTGAGATGTCATTTGTGCTATCTTTGTTAAATCTTTAGCACTCGGGTCAATATTAATAGAAGTATCACTTAAAAAAAGCGGTCCTCTTTTAGTCATCATCACATTTGTAGTAGCAATTCTTGTAGCTCCTTTTGCCATACCAATAAGCTCCAACATAGGTTTTACCACGGTTGGGTAATTTCTAGAATAGCCTGAAATTAGCGCATCGGCATCACCTTCGCTAACCATCATTGCTGCAAAATAATTACGCTCTCGCATTAATTTTTGTGCTGAATAATAAGTTATACCTCTACGTTTGCGTTGTTCCCAATATACTTTTGCATATTTATCTTTACGTGGGTTTTCTTCTTCTGTTTTAGGATCAATGATTGGCACATCGGCATCAAACTCTATTTCTTTCATCAGATTTTGAATGGTCTCTTTTCGTCCTAATAGAATAGGAAAAGCAATACCATCTTCATAAGCAATTTGTGCTGCCTTAAGAACCGCTAACTGATCTGCTTCAGCAAAAACTACACGTTTAGGATTTAATTTTGCCCTATTAAGCAATAATCTCACTAATTTGTTGTCCGAACCTAAACGTTCTCTAAGGATGTCTTTATATTTTTCCCAATCTGTAATAGGCTCTTTTGCTACGCCACTTTCCATAGCTGCTTTTGCAACTGCAGGTGGCACTTCGGCAATTAAACGCGGATCGAAAGGTTTTGGAATAATGTATTCTTTACCAAAGGTTAAGCGTGTTTCGCCATAAGCAATATTTACTTGTTCTGGCACAGGTTCTTTAGCTAAACGCGCTAAAGCTTTAACAGCTGCCATCTTCATAGCTTCGTTAATTTTTGTTGCACGCACATCTAGTGCCCCTCTAAAAATAAATGGAAAGCCTAAAACATTATTGACTTGGTTAGGGTGATCACTTCTCCCTGTTGCCATAATAATATCCTTACGAGTTGCTACTGCGATATTGTATTTTATTTCTGGATCTGGATTAGCCATGGCAAAAACAATTGGGTTATCTGCCATACTTAAAAGCATATCAGAATTTACAATATCTGGCATGGATAGACCAATAAAAACATCGGCATCTTTCATGGCCTCATCAAGCGTATCAATTTTTCTGTGGGTTGCAAATTCGGCTTTTTCTGTAGATAAATTCTCTCTATCATCTCTTATAACCCCTTTGCTATCAAGCATCACCATATTTTCGCGCTTTGCTCCACAAGCTTGGTATAATCTTGAACATGAAATGGCAGCAGCTCCTGCCCCACTAATTACAATCTTTACGTCTTCAATTTTCTTTTTGGAAATTTCTAAAGCGTTAACTAAAGCTGCAGCAGAAATAATTGCCGTTCCGTGTTGATCATCATGCATTACAGGAATATCTAACTCTTCCTTTAAACGACGTTCTATTTCAAAAGCTTCGGGTGCTTTAATATCTTCTAAATTAATCCCGCCAAATGTAGGCGCAATCATTTTTACTGTTTGAATAAATTCATCAACATTTTCAGTATCTACCTCAATATCAAATACATCGATATCTGCAAAAATTTTAAATAATAAGCCTTTTCCTTCCATTACTGGCTTAGAGGCTTCTGGACCAATATTACCCAAACCTAAAACGGCAGTCCCGTTTGAAATTACAGCCACTAAATTACCTTTAGCTGTGTATTTATAGGCGTTATTTTTATCCTTTTCAATTTCTAAACAAGGCTCTGCTACACCTGGTGAATAGGCTAAAGACAAATCTCTTTGGCTTGCATATTTTTTGGTTGGAACAACTTTTATTTTTCCAGGAGTTGGTTTTGCATGATATATAAGGGCCTCTCTTCGTTTACTTTCTTCGCTCATATGGATTGATTTATTAAAATTTCCGCTTTATTCATTGATTCATATTTAAATTAAAGAATTCATGAATCTTCGATTTCGCAAGAATGACAGTTATATTTATTATTTAACTGACAAATATAATAATCCTATTTGCTAAACAACTACTCTTTTAAAAAATTGATATTTGTTTTAAACATAAAGCCTAATTAAAAATACCTGTATTTATTTCCAAAGCTTTTAAAATTAAAGATTAATAATATACCCTCAAAAAACGAATTATTTTAAGTCACTACTCATTCCAGCTTCTTGAGGCACTTGATAATAACCGTTAACTATTTTTGCAGGGTTTTTAAAATGCGTTTGTAAATGTGGTATATGCTCTAAAAATATAGCTTCATGATTAATTGAAATATGATTAAATAATACCAAGTGCTGATGAATTTGACCCATATCTCCAACATGAGGCACTACTGGTACACCAAATTTTTTAGACATTAAACTAATGGTAATAAATTCTGAAATACCACCAACCCTAACTGCATCTACTTGATTAAAACTCATACAGCCAGATTGTAAATAATTTTTAAAAATAATTTTATTAGGGACATGCTCTCCCATAGCTAATTTTAAAGGCGCTATCTTATTTGCTAGTTTAACATGGGCTTCCACATCATCTGGATGCGTAGGCTCTTCTATCCAATAGGGATTTATCTCTTTTAATTGAGAACAAATTTCAATGGCCTTTGGTAAATTCCATTGTTGGTTGGCATCCAACATAATAGTTGCTTTATCTCCTGCGACTTCTCTTACCAAATGGGCTCTTCTTATATCTCTTTCAATATCTGCAGAACCTACTTTTAGTTTCATTGCTGTAAAACCAGCATCCATAGCTTTTCCTATATTTTCCCTTATCTTTTCATCACTATAATTAAACCATCCAATTGAGGTGTCATAGCCTTTGTAACCAGTTTTTAGAATTCCTTCTCTATCTTTTTTGGTTTCTGATGATTTTTTGAGAATACTAAGTGCTTCTTCTCTCGTCATCACATCTTCTAAATAAGAAAGGTCTAATGTATTCACAATCGCTTCGGCAGGTAAATCTATTAATAATTTCCAAAGCGGGACACCTTTAGATTTCGCCCAAAGATCGAAACAAGCATTTACAACAGAGGACAATGCTAAATGCACCACCCCTTTATGAGGTCCTAACCATCTAAAATTAGGATCGTCTGACATCGCTTTGTAGGTTGCTCCAAAGTTAGACATGAGTTCATTAACTTCTTTACCTTCAACATGTTTTACCAAATAATCTATTGCCTGACAAACTAGATTATTCCCCATACCTAATGTAAATGCCAATCCTATACCCTCTAACTTACTATCTGTTTTAAGTTTACAAACAGCGTAAGCGTATATAGGCGTTGTGTGTACAGCATCTGATCCAGCTCCATCTTTAAGTTTGAATTGGGTATCTGAAGAGTAGGCTTTTGTTATTGTTATTGTTTGATTCATTCTATTGAAATTTATTTTATAGTTTTATTTTTCGATATATCTACTGTAGAATTCTTCGAAACTGCAAAATGACTAATAGAAGATAGTCCATCAGATTTTAATATGTTCAATCTAATTTTGCTTGCGTTAATTTTTTCTGGAAGATTGATTGTTTTACAGGCTCCTATAAGATCTCCAGTATAAAAAGTATTCCATTTTTCATTGTTGTAATTTTGTAACTCGTATTCTTTTATCTTAAAAACACGAATGGAGGAGAAACTATCTCCTAGATGTTTCTTTTCACCTCCTCGAATACCTAAACGATCTGCAAGTTCTAAAATTCTGAACCTTTCACTGGTTCTGATTTTTCCTGTTTGGTTTGACGATGAATTTACAATGAGCACATTATTGTTTGCTGTGCACCAATAAAAAAGAGCTTCTAGTTCTGTAGGATTATAAGTACTTGAGCATAAATCTCCTTTGTACCATTCAATCTCATTAAATGTATTTATCCCGAAATGAATATACATACCATAACCACATTCTAATTGATCTATTTGAGGTGCTATTAGCTTTACCTTTTGGGCTTTTATGTATGAATTTATTGATGTACTCATTAAAATTA
>NZ_CAXIBN010000127.1:0-8774 GCF_964021735.1 uncultured Wocania sp.
GATAATGATGGTTTAACCGATTGTGAAGAGACCACAGGAATAGACGATCCGAGTACCCCGAATAATCCGAATGATTATCCAGGAGGCCCAACATCAGACCCAAATAATCCATGTAGTCCATTTGTTAATGGCTGTACGGCATCTTTAGAGGTCACAAAAACAGCCGATGTTTTAGGAATAGCACTTAATGATGTGATTATTTATACAATAGAAGTTGAGAATACTGGTGATGGTATTTTAACAAATTTAAGTTTAACAGATATATTTCTTGATGCTAATGGAAATACATTAGAATTATCAGAATCACCGAGATTTGATAGTTCAAGTTTAGGTAGTTTGGAAGGAACATTATTAGTTGGTGAGATAGCAACATATAAGGCTAGTTTTATTATAACTCAGCAAGCAATTAATGCAGGTGGTGTTAGCAATAGTGTTGTTGCAACAGCCGTATCTCCAACATTAGATAATGTAAATGATACTAGTGACAACGGAGATGATTTTGATGGTAATGTTGAAGATGATGCAACAGTCACAGAATTAGGGTGCTTACTTATATTTAATGAGTTTTCTCCAAATAATGATGGAGTAAACGATACTTTAATTATAAACTGCATTGAAAACTATCCGAATAATAAATTAGAGGTTTATAACCGTTGGGGTAATTTAGTTTATGAACAGAGAAATTATAATAACGATAACGCTTGGGATGGTATTTCGAATGGAAGATCTACAATTAATGCAGACAAAAAGCTTCCAGAAGGAACGTATTATTATGTCCTTGACTTTGGAGATGGATCTAAACCTAAAGTAGGCTGGTTATACATAAACCGATAACATACAAGTAAACAACTAATAAAAGATTAAAAAATGATAAACAAATCATCATTCATAAAAAGTTTAATTTTGGTAGTGTTTACTGCACTATTAAGTTTAGAAATTAACGCACAGCAAGATCCTCAATTTACACATTATATGTATAATACTATGAGTGTAAATGCAGGATATACAGGACAAAGAGATGTTTTAAGCACAACAGCTTTATATAGAACTCAATGGGTTGGTATTGATGGCGCTCCAAAAACAATAACATTTGGCTTGCATTCACCTTTAAGTAATGAAAGAATAGGATTAGGATTAAATATTATTAGCGACCAACTAGGGCCAGCAAAGGAAACAAGTATTGATGCCAATTTTTCTTATACTATTCCTGTAAATGCATCAGGTGATTTAGAATTGTCTTTCGGAATTAAAGGAGGTATTCACTCATTAGATACAGATTGGAGTAAAGGGCTTTTTCAAAACCCAGACAATGCATTTAATGAAAATATAAATTTAATTTCCCCAACATTAGGAGCAGGTTTATATTTGCATTCAAATAGATGGTACCTAGGATTCTCAGCTCCAAATGTTTTAACAACAAAGCATTACGATGACTTTCAAGAATCTATAGCAACAGAGCGGTTACACTACTTTTTAATAGGAGGATATGTGTTTAATTTAAGTAATAACACAAAAATAAAGCCTGCATTTTTATTAAAAGGGGTTTCTGGAGCACCATTAATTGCAGATATTTCATTTAATGCACTATTTAGTGAAAAATTAACATTAGGTATAGCATACAGATGGGATGACTCCATTAGTGGTTTAGCAGGATTCCAGCTAACAGAAGGTTTATTTGTTGGGTACTCTTATGATGCTACAACAACTGCTTTGAATAATTATAATAGTGGAACACATGAAATTATGTTACGATTTGAGTTACAACAAATAGGCAAAATTTTATCACCAAGATTTTTCTAAAGAAAACAGATATGAAAAAAAGAATATACATATTATCTATAGTAAGTTTTTTATCTTTTAATGCTACTTTTTCACAAAAAGCAAAAATTAAAAGTGCGGTAAAGCAGTACGAAAAATTATCATATGCAGATTCAAAAAGTAATCTTTTAAGTTTAGCAAATAAAGGTAACACATCATTAGAAGTTATTGAGAAATTAGCAAATGCCTATTATTTTAATAACGAAATGCAAGATGCATCAAAATGGTATAGCAAGCTAATCGAAGGAAATACAAATATAGAATCAGAAAACTTTTTTAGGTACGCACAAACTTTAAAAGCACAAGAAAATTATGAGGAAGCTAACAAAATAATGTTAGCATTTGCCACAATGAATCCTCAAGATTCTCGAGCAAAAAAAATTTTAAGCTCAACAAACTATTTAAAAGCAATTGAAGAGTTATCAGAAGATTTTGAGCTAAATAATTTAGATATAAATACGCCGTATTCAGATTTTGGAACTTCTACTTACCAAGATAATTTGGTATTTGCATCCTCAAGAGATAAAGATGAAAAAATTTATAGTTGGAATGCACAACCCTTTTTAGATTTGTTTGAATTAAATAAGGATGGTAGTATAAAAGAGATTTTAGGAAATATAAACACAAAATATCATGAATCATCTGCAGCTTTTACAAAAGATGGGAACACTGTTTATTTTACAAGAAATAATTATTACAAGGGAAATTTCAAAAAAAATAGTAATGATTTTCATACCCTAAAAATATATAAAGCAACATTAGTAGAGGGTAAATGGACAAATATAGAATCTTTACCATTTAATAATAGCGAGTATAGTGTAGCACATCCTGCTTTAAGCACAGACGAAAAAAAATTATATTTTGCTTCAGATATGCCAGGAACTTATGGAGCTTCAGATATTTTTGTTGTTGATATTCATGATGATGGATCTTATGGTGAACCAATAAATTTAGGAGCAAAAATTAATACAGAAAGCAGAGAAAACTTTCCTTTTATAAGTGAAAAAAACATACTCTATTTTTCTTCAGATGGACATTTAGGTTTAGGTGGTTTAGATGTATTTAAAATTGAAATTAAAAATATTGAATCTGGTGTGATTCAAAATTTAGGAAAACCAATAAATAGCCCTAAAGATGATTTTGCTTATGTTATTAACGAAACAACACGTAAAGGTTATATTTCATCAAATAGAACAGGAGGAAAAGGTGATGATGATATTTACAGTTTTATAGCTCCAGAATGCTCTAAACAAGTTTCGGGTACATTAATAAATAAAAAGACTCAAGAGGTTTTAGAAGATGCAGACCTTGTGATATATGATGGGAGTAATAAAATTATTAAATCATTGAAAACTGATAATTCAGGTAAATTTCAATTTAACCTAACTTGTAAACAAGAGACTTATACTGTAGAAGCTAAAAAAGAAGATTATAATGATACCTCTACTAATTTTTCAACAAAAAAAACTAGAGATATTGTTTTAACCTTAGCACTAGAACCAGAAATTAAGGCAGCCGAAGTAGGAACAGACTTGTTCAAGCTCTTAAATTTAAAACCTATTTATTTTGATTACGATAAGTCTATAATTCGTCCAGATGCACAATTAGAGCTAGAAAAAATCATAAATTATATGAATGAGTTCCCTTCAGTGAAGATAGACGTAAGGTCGCATACAGATTCAAGGGGGAAAGATGCTTATAACTTTGCACTTTCTAATAGAAGAAATAAATCGACTATAAAGTTTATAGTAGAAAAAGGTGGAATCTCTAAAAACCGATTAACAGGGAAAGGTTATGGAGAAACCAAGTTAGTTAATAAATGTAAAAATGGTGTAAAATGTACAAAAGAAGAGCATCAAAAAAATAGAAGAAGCGAATTTATTGTTGTGGCTAATTAACATCAATTTATGAGGGAAGAAAAGAGCATTCATTAATTTGAATGCTCTTTTTATTTTATGATGCCATAAAAGTATTTCATATTTTTGTCAAACTATGAAAGAAGAACAAGTAATTCTTGTAAACAAAAATGATGAGCAAATTGGTTTAATGCCAAAAATGGAAGCTCACGAAAAAGCCTTATTGCACAGAGCATTTTCTGTTTTTATATTTAATGATAAAAACGAATTAATGTTGCAGCAACGTGCCTTAAGCAAGTATCACTCTCCTGGGTTATGGACTAATACCTGTTGTAGTCATCAGCGCGATGGAGAAACAAATATACAAGCAGGAAAACGTCGTTTAAAAGAAGAGATGGGTTTTGTTGTAGATTTAAAAGAATCTATTTCATTTATTTATAAAGCGCCATTTGATAATGGCTTAACAGAGCATGAATATGACCATGTTATGTTAGGTGTTTATAATGACGCACCAAATATAAATAAAGAAGAAGTTGCTGATTGGAAATGGATGCCAATTGAAGATGTTAAGGTAGATATGGAGTTGCATCCAGAAGTTTATACAGAATGGTTTAAAATTATTTTTAGTAAATTTTACGAACATATTAATTTACAAAAATGAAAGTAACCGTTAGCAGAAAAGCACATTTTAACGCAGCCCATAGACTATATAGAAAAGATTGGACTGACGAAAAGAACAGTTTAATTTTTGGTAAATGCAGTAACCCCAATTTTCATGGACATAATTACGAACTTATTGTTAGCGTTACTGGAAATATAGATAAAGAAACGGGTTATGTTATTGATATTAAAACTTTAAAAGACATTATTAAAGAGAAAATTGAAGACGCCTTTGATCATAAAAACTTAAATGTAGAAGTTTTAGAATTCAAGAATTTAAACCCAACTGCGGAAAACATAGCTGTAGTTATTTACGATAAAATTAAGTCTGAATTAAAACCTGAATTAGAATTAGAAATTACACTTTTTGAAACACCAAGAAATTTTGTGAGCTATTCTGGTGAGTAATACCATATTTATATTTTTATGGAGTTTTAAGGAGATAAATAACTTCTAATTATGCTTCGCTATAAAAGGGTAATGTTTAATTATTTACTTATTTTTGCAACTAAATTAAATTACAAATTATGGCAAATGTTAGAAACCTAAAGAAAGATATAAACTATGTTTTAGGTGATATTATTGAAGCAGTTTACGTTTGGGAATATGCAAACACAGATAAAGACACTAAAAAGAGTGAAGCAATTATTGATGAGGCAATTGAAACCTTTGATATTTTAATAGCAAAAATAAATGCTAAAGATGTTGAAAACCCAAAAGCACACTTTAAAGCAATTAATGCTGAATTAGAAGAAAAAGGGCGAGCATTAATAGAAAAAATTAACAAACTAGGATAAAAATTTTTAACGGAGCACTTGCAATTAATGTTTTTGCGATTATATTTGCAACCGTTAAAACGCCGATGTAGCTCAGCTGGCTAGAGCAGCTGATTTGTAATCAGCAGGTCGTGGGTTCGAGTCCCTCCATCGGCTCCCAAAAGCTTCTCTTTTTAGAGAAGCTTTTTTCGTTTTTTCAAGACAAGAAGTTTATCCTAAGTGTAGTAGAAGGGATTTCTTCCATTGGTTATAAAATAAAAAAGCCTTTCAATTTTGAAAGGCTTTTGTGCTAAGTAAATATTTTAGTTATTTTTTATCAGCTTCTTTTATTTCATCAATAAAAACCTGCAATTCTTTTCCGTATTTTGATGCTTTTACTTTTGGAGTTAAAGAATTATTTATGGTATCTAATAAATTAATATGTGCATTGTAAATTTCTGTTAGGGCTAGGTAAGGAGCAACTTCACTATCTTTATTATTTATAGCAAAATTAACTGTGTATAAATATTTTCGTTTTAATAAACCGTTGTATTCTTTTTCAATCGAATTTACTTTTGCAGTATCTCCTTCTTTTGTAGCTTCAAAACTTTCTTTTATTAAATCCAAGTTTCTGCCATTTAGTTTAGAAATCATAGTTTGATATCCTTCCCATGTGGTTTGCTGTGCAGAACCTTTTATTTTTGCGTCAAAAACAAAGTTTTTTAAGGTGGTGTTAATTTCAGTAATGCCTTTATCAGCAAAAAATGCTATTCGATCGTCCTCGTTGGTATTTTTATTCAAGTATAAAAAGAATACTTCTGGAGATTCTAAATCACTTTTCAACTCAAATCCAGAATTTCCATTAATTACTATAGAATCTACAGTTACAAGCGTTGTGTCTTTTACTTTTTTAAGATAAACAGTTCCTTTTTTTAAACCTTTAATATTAGTTTTAACAATTAAATCGGGTTCTTTGACACACGAAACTATTAATATTAAAAAAGCTAAAAACGATAGTTTTTTCATGATTTCTTATTTTTTTTAGAATAGGCAAATATCTTATAATTTTATTTTAAACACTATACACGAGAGAATATTTATTAAAACTTTAAATGTATTAAAATTATGTTAATATAATTATTGAATTTTAATTTTGGCATAGATATTGTGTTATAAAAAATAATTACATTCTAATAAAAAAGTTTATTGAGTGGTTACTTTAAACTTAGAAAATGTAATTCATATTTTTGGTTGGTTAGTTAGTAAAAAAGCACCTTATTTAAGGTGCTTTTTTTATACAACAAATTGTATTTCATCGATGAAATACATGTTTTTGTCTTTAAATGTTAAAATTACATGCATTTCATCGATTTATTAAGTTTTTTATCGGTATTATATATTTATTAATTATATATTTGGTGTGTACTAAATAACATACTTTTTAGTTCAATGGATTAATTAATTAATATTTGCATTATGTTGTTGGTATAGAGACCCTAAATCTACATCGTAATAAAAAAAGCAAATTGAAAAGAAACCGAGTTTGAGGGAACTCGGTTTTTTTGTGTTTCAATTTTAAGTAATAAACTTATTTTATATAAATTAGCTTTAAAGTTGTAAATAATGAAGTTATACTCAATCTTTTTTTTTCTTTTTTTTTGTGCTTTTGGTTTTTCTCAATTACCAAAAGAATTTACTTATGTAAAAGATAGTATTCCTGATTTAGATGTAGAATTAAGATATAATACATCAAATAATTTTGTTGGTAAACGTGTAGATGGTTATCATTCAAATAAACTTATTTTAACAAAACAAACGGCGCAAGCTTTAAAGTTGGTTCAAGAGGAATTGCAGAACAGAAATTTATGTTTAAAAGTTTATGATGGTTACAGACCGCAACAAGCAGTAAATCATTTTATGCGTTGGGCAAAACAATTAAATGATACCATTAATAAGTCTGTTTTTTATCCAAATGTTAAAAAGAAGAATTTATTTAAAGCTGGATATATTGCAAGCAAATCTGGACATAGTAGAGGTAGTACCGTAGATTTAACTATTATTGATGGTAATACAGGTAAGCTTTTAGATATGGGAAGTCCGTATGATTTTTTCGGACAAGAATCTTGGGTGAATTTTGATGGTATTACAAAACAACAAAAAGAAAATAGGCAACTTTTGCAAACTGTAATGCTAAAACATGGATTTAGAAACTACCCTAAAGAGTGGTGGCATTTTACTTTGCGCCATGAGCCTTTTCCTAAAACTTATTTTGATTTTCCTATAGAATAGAAAAAGCGTTTTAAAATTTAATTAAAACGCTTTTTCTTTTTTGATTGATGAGTTTTATTATTCTTTGCCTACATGCTTTTTTGTTTGTGTAAAACCAATGTATAACCCAATACCAGCCATAAAGAAGATAAGTGCTGGATATATAGCATCCTCATCTAAAGTTGTATAGCTTTCTAAAATAGAAGCAATAAAAACTCCTAAACCAATCCCCATTAATAAAAAAGCTAAATTAAGAACAATAACTTTCCATGATGAACCAGCTTGTTTACTAAAACTAAAAATACTTGCGTCTGCTCCTTTTTCTATAAGCGCTAAGCGTTCTTTGTTTCTTGTAGATAAGTATAAATAGAATATTCCGAAAATGGCTAAGAACAAACTTATTGGGATAATTACTTCTGTTACGTGCATAATGTTTCGTTTTTAATTGATTAATTTTAATGTGTTCATAGCTTATGACGATGCGTTTTTAATTTTGGTTACAGTTTTTATTAAAAATATTTTTTTTCTGAGATGTGTAACCTAAAACAAATTATAGTCGTCTTACTTAAAAATGACCACCAACAACGATCAATATTATATCAACCAAATTATTGATGGCGACACTAATGCATTTTCAGTATTAGTAGATCGTTATAAAGATTTGGTTTTTTCTTTGGCGTTGCGCATGCTAAAGAATAGAGAAGAAGCAGAAGAAGTATCACAAGATACTTTTATTAAAACCTATAAATCGTTGCATAAGTTTAAAGGTGATTCTAAATTTTCAACATGGATTTATAAAGTTACTTACAATACCTGTTTAGATAGAATTAAGAAGAATAAAAAGTATTTTAACGATGTTGCTATTGATGAATTTACCGAGCATCAAATTAAAACAATAGATAATGCTTTAGATAAAATGGAGCAGCAAGAGTATAACAAAACCATACAAGATTGCTTAACTTTGTTACCAAATGATGATAGTTTTTTACTAACATTATATTATTTTGAAGCACATTCTTTAGAAGAGATTTCTAAAATTGTTGGCATTACAGCTAATCATGTAAAAGTGAAAATTTTTAGAAGTCGGAAAAAATTAGCAACTATTTTAAAAAATAGATTAGAACCAGAAATAATTGAATATTATGAAAGAGAACGAAGATAAATACCTTGATGATTTTACAAAAAAGATTATTAAAAAGGCTGCTTTGGAGAGTCCTTCAATTCATTTTACTTCAGAAATAATGTCTCAAGTAGCGGCATTAAATGATAAAAGTGTTACGATTTATAAACCTTTAATCTCTAAAAAAGTTTGGTTTTTAATTGCTTTAAGTTTTGTGGTGCTTTGCACTTATTTAATTTTAGGAACAGAAACCGAAAAGGAAAGTTGGTTAAGCACTTTAGATTTTAATGCTTTATC
>NZ_CAXIBN010000128.1:0-8760 GCF_964021735.1 uncultured Wocania sp.
GTGAGCCTGCTGAAGCGGTTTTACATAAAGAAGAATTAGAATTTAAAGATATTGAACTAAAACAACGTTCATACAAATAAGAAAGACATTATGAATTTAACACTTAAAATTTGGAGACAAAAAGACTCAAAGGCTAAGGGTCAAATGGTCAATTATAAAGTTACTGATATTTCAGAGCATATGTCTTTCTTAGAAATGATGGATGTTTTGAATGAACAATTAGTAAACGCAGGCGAAGAACCCGTAGCATTCGATCACGATTGTCGTGAAGGTATTTGTGGAATGTGCTCCATGTATATAAACGGCGAAGCTCACGGACCAGATAGAGGCATTACTACGTGTCAATTACATATGCGTATGTTTAAAGATGGGGATACGATTACTATCGAGCCATTTAGAGCAGCAGCGTTTCCTGTAATTAAAGATTTAGTTGTAGATAGAATGGCGTTTGAAAGGATTCAACAGGCTGGTGGTTATATTTCTGTAAATACATCAGGAAACACACAAGATGCGAATTCTATTCCAATTTCTAAGCACGCAGCCGATGAAGCTATGGATGCTGCAACTTGTATTGGTTGTGGGGCATGTGTAGCTACTTGTAAAAACTCATCAGCTATGTTATTTGTTGGTGCAAAAGTATCTCAATATGCATTATTACCGCAAGGACAAATAGAAGCAGCCGATCGTGTTAAAAACATGGTAGCACAAATGGATTTAGAAGGTTTTGGAAACTGTACTAATACTGGTGCTTGTGAAATTGAATGCCCTAAAGGTATTTCGTTAGATAACATCGCTCGAATGAATAGAGAATTGATGAAGGCTAATATTTAATACTTTGTCATGTTGAACTTGATTCAGCAACTCATTATAGAAATAAAACTCCTAGATGATTCATTTTAGGAGTTTTTTTATGGTTTAAAAATAAGCTCTTAATTGAATGGTTCCCGTATGAATCGTTTTACTAGTTTCTGTTTTTCTGCCAAAATAGTTTAAATTTAAATCTAAAAATGTAGTCAGTTTTTTTTGAGCTAATAAACTCCAAGTGAGGTTTTTTCCGGGTTGTAAACCTTCTAACATTTGATATGAAACAGGCGTATTAGCACCACCATTAAAAGCATTATAAAAATAATTTAATTCGCCGTTTATGGCATTCTTTTCTTTATTTGAAAGCGCAAAAGACACACCGTATTTTTGTTGTTTTAAAGCTTCAAAAGCACCGATAGTATTCTTCTTTTTTGTATGTTGATAAAAGATATCGAAACGTGAATTATCATTAAATAAATAAGAGATTTTAGGATTGAAAAGCGTTTCATCAAAATTGTAATTTTTGCTTGTAAAATTCTCACTGATGCTTTCATTTTTATCGAAAGCTGATTGAAATGATAGTAGCCAGCTTTCTTCAATTTTATGATTAAAATTAAACTGATGACTTTTTAAACTATTCTCAATAAATCCGACAGATAAGATATTCCGAGATTGATTTGATAAATAGGTGTACGATGTTGTGTAACGTTGTTTTCCTCGATTAAAAAATAATACATTTCTAAAGTTTAATTGTAAGCCCAATTGATTATCTGCATCATTTTCAAAAGGATTGAGATTAAAACTATTGCCTTCGCGCTTAATTTTTCTATCTATTAAATAACTAGTTTGATTGTAAAAGTGCGACCAGAATTTTCTTGATTTATTGTCGCTAACCGACCATTGTGATGGATTAATAGTCACCGTTTGACTCAGCCTATTTTGGTGCGTTTTTATATAAATACGATTTGGCAGCAATACACGAATGTATTTACCTTGATCTTGAAATTGAGCAATTTCAAATTCCTCTAACTCTTGAATACCATTGGTGTTATAATCAATCCAAGTATAATTGCCTTGTCCAGGTTCAACTTCAACATAAGTAAAATCTTGTTGTGGTAAGGTTCCAGAATTAGTTTCAAAAACGGTATTCCATAATAATATTTGTTTAAAAAGTTTTTGATTGAATTGCAATCTGGAGTTTATAGATTGTTCATCATCAATCGTATCGTCTTCACTTTTCAATGTTCTGTAATTAGCAAAAAGCGATAAATTAGTATTGGTGTTTTGAATAAGTTTAGAATCTAAATAAAACGTATTAGAGATATTTACCTTTTGCAATTTGTTATTTCTGATGCTGTCGTTTACTCTATTTTTATAACCAATTTCAGCAAACACTTTTGTGCTATCACCAACACCCACTAAAACCTCATAAGATTTGAATTTTTGACTTAAAGGTGTTAAAATTTGCGTAGTAATATCTTTTTGTTCGTTAGCTTCAACAGCTAATTTTGTGCCTATCCAACTGTTTTTCATGCCGTAAGTAATTCTATTATAAGACCTTAAAAATGTTGAAGTATTTATATTAGATGTCGCTTTTAAAAAACTAGAATTAGAATTGATATTGAATTTATTAAGCAATACATTAATGTTTGCAACATGCCTATTACCATTAAAATTTTCAGAGAATTCTAAATGTTCAAACTGATAATTTATAATGCCTTTCTTGGGATGGATTAGTTGCAAGCCTGTTTTTGTAAATTGTTGATTGCCCAAAGGATTTTCAATATTCCAATCCCGAGAAAATTCAGCATTATATAAACGCTCAATCGTTTTAAAATTCTTTTGAATAAAGTCACCATCAATAAAAGTATTCAAACTCCATAGGCTATCTTTTTTAATAATGTTTTGAGTGATTTTTAACTTGCCAGCAAACCCATCGTTATCTTTATCGTTTAATCCAGAAAACAAGTTTAAATCGTTTTTACTTCCAGCAGCTTCGAAATGAATAGCAGTTTTTTCGGTAGGATTGTAGCTTCCATTAATAACTGCAATTTGAAGTTTTGTGGGTGCAATAAGTTGCACAATGGGTGCATAATTGCCTTGATTAACACCAACATATTCATAAATATTATTGATGGCATTAATGCTACTTAAAATATAATCGCCTTGATTTTCGCCTACTTGCGTAAATGTAACCCGATATAATTCATCGTCCGGATTGTTTGAAAAAGTAAAGGCTTCAACGCCGTTAATTAGTTCTTTTTTATAAAGAATTCTATTCTCATTTAAAGCTTCTAAAACTTCAGATGGCGCAACCATTTGTGCTCTATCATCACCAGCATTTGCTAATATTTGAACTTGTTCTGATGATAAATTTTGCTGTAAAGGCTGGTTTTTAGCGTCATTTTCAGAATAAACAGAAACGCCAAGTTTTAGTTTATCACTTTCAAATCTTCCGCCGCCATAAGCTACTAAGCGTGAATAATTGCGTTCGCTAACTTGATAATCAACTGTAATTCGCATTTCGGAGGTAATAGGAAATGTGGAGTTAAAAATGATTTCACCTGCATTATAATCTATAATATAATCCTGGTTTTCGCCACGTTTTGCAGCAACACCATTTACATAAACGGTTTCGCTACCCGAAACAATAAGCACAAATAATTCGCCATTTTGTCCTTGTAATTTATACGGACCTTGGTTGCCTTCTTGCGCTTTAAATTCGCTTCTGGTAAATTGCCCACGGACAAAAGCACCTGCAGCAAATAGGTTGGTTTGTGCATCGTCGTTTCCTAATTTCGCATTAATTGATAATCCTTGCACACGTTTTGAAAAACTAGCAAAGTAAGAATCGGTATTTAGTAAATCTATATCGCCAGCTCGAATGTTCCAATTATCGCTAAACAGTTCAATAAACACTTGGTCGAATTCATCTAAACGTTGGCTATAACCACTTTCTTGTAAAGGAATGTTAGCATCTTGTATAGAGGCTCGTAAGGATACTTTATCGTTTAATTTTCCTGTAATTTGTAAATCTAATTCACTTTTTAAAACCGAATTTTGGTTGTTGCCAATAGTAACTCCGCGAGAAATACTACCAGAAGTGGTTAAACCATCAAAAGGAATAAAGGTTTTTGATTCGTTTGATTGTGATAATTTATATAATGTTTGGGCATTGCTGTTGTTTTCAACAATAATGTTTTCGTCTAATTGCTTATAGGTTTTGGTTAAAAAATCGGGAAATTTTAAATAATTTATAATGATAGAATCTCCTTGAATAGGCTTTTTTAAAGTTAAAAGAGCTTTTGCAAAATCTACAATATAATATGTGGAATCTATTATCGAGTTGTCTTTCGCTTTAATCGAAAACGAATTGGGATTAATACTAACACTGTCAATTCTAATGGTATCTTTTACGGCAACTTTTTTAGTCTTGTAATTAGAGTTTTTGTTTTGTGCTAATGAGCAAAAACTAATAAAAAAGAGAAGAAAAGGTAATAAACACTTCATTTAGATACTTAAACTGCAATACGCTTAAAATATTTTGTTAATAGCTTCGTTAAAACTCCTTATATAAATAATAGTGTAAATGTAACTCATTATTTATTTTAGCTGAAATTTCATTTGTTCTCAATTGATAACAAATGAATCCTGATGAAATATCAGGATTACATCAACCTTAATTAGATTTATGAAAATTATATCCTATAACGTAAACGGTATTCGTGCAGCACTTAACAAAGGTTTTATAGATTGGTTAAAAAGTGCCAATCCAGATGTGATTTGCTTGCAAGAAACTAAAGCGATGAAAGAACAGTTGGATTTAAGTTTGTTTGAAGAAGCTGGTTATAGATACAACTATTGGTTTAGTGCACAAAAAAAGGGTTACAGCGGAGTAGCTATTTTATGTAAAACAGAGCCAAATCATGTAGAATACGGTACAGGAATTGAGTCTATGGATTTTGAAGGCAGAAACCTTAGAGTCGATTTTGATGGCTTTTCTATAATGAGTTTGTATTTACCATCAGGGACAAACGATGCACGATTAAACCACAAATTGGAATATATGGATATGTTTCAAGACTATATAAATAAGCTAAAAAAAGATATTCCTAACCTAGTGATTTGTGGCGATTATAATATTTGTCATGAAGAAATAGATATTCACAACCCAAAAATGAAAGGTGTTTCGGGGTTTTTACCAGTAGAACGCGAGTGGATAGGAAGTTTTATTAATAGCGGCTTTATCGATTCGTTTAGGTTTATAAATCCAGAATTGCAGCAATATAGTTGGTGGAGTTATCGTGCCAATGCACGTGCCAATAATAAAGGATGGCGATTAGATTACGCTATGGTTTCGCAGCCATTACAAGAAAACATAAAAAGAGCCGTTATACTAACCGAAGCTGTACATAGCGACCATTGCCCTATTTTAGTTGAAATAGAAAATTAATTTTTATAAATAATAAATTTAACCCAAAATCATGATTAAAAAAATCTCATTTACCGTATTAACTTTAGCACTTTTAGCATCATGTGTATCGCCTAAAGTATATAAAGAATTAGAAGGTAAGTATGCCAATTTAAAGCAAGAAAACAGAAAACTTTCAGATGAAAACGAAGCACTATTAAATGCTAAAAATACAGCTGAAAATGAGTTGAAGCAATTAACAGCTGCCTACAATGAGGCTGTTGCAGAACGCGATAAATTACAAGCCGATTATAATGCAACAAAATCTAATCTAGAAAATTTAAAAGCGTCTTATGATGCTTTAGAAAAAAACAGTACTGCAGCCATTACAGAAAACTCTAAAAAGAACAGAGAGTTGTTAGCACAGTTAGAAGCCAAAGAGCAAGCTTTAGCTGCCGAAAGTGCACGATTAGCAAAACTTAAAAAAGAGTTGCATGATCGTTCAAATAGAGTTGCAGAATTAGAAAGTGTAATAGCATCAAAAGATGCTGCAATGACAGCTCTTAAAAATGCTATTTCAAGAGCCTTAACCGATTTTGAAGGTAAAGGATTAACAGTTGAACAACGTGACGGGAAAGTATATGTTTCTATGGAAAATAAGCTACTATTTAGTTCAGGTAGTTGGGCAGTTGGTGCAGAAGGCCGAAGAGCTGTAAACCAATTGGGTGGTGTGTTAGCAGATAATCCAGATATTGCAGTTTTAATAGAAGGACATACCGATAACGTTCCATTTAAAGGTAACGGACAACTAAGTGGTAACTGGGATTTATCGACTAAGCGAGCAACAGCAATCGTTAATATTTTAAGAGAAAACAATAATATAAACCCAGAAAATTTAACTGCTGCAGGTCGTGGTGAATTTGCACCAATAGCAACTAACGATACACCAGAAGGTAAAGCAAAAAACAGACGTATTGAAGTTATTTTAACACCAAAGTTAGATGAGCTTTCTAAGTTGTTAAGCGATAATTAATCGTCACTTCGAGTGATTTCAATGTATTGAAGTTATATCGAGAAGTAGGTCGTTACCACAAGGATTAGGACTATTCGCTATATCTTTTTTTACGTCATAGCGAGGACGAAGGACGTGACTATCTGCTAAATATTAGTTTAAGTAAAAGTAGTTTTCTCTTTTAAAAAAGGATGCTGCATCTCCCGATAACTATCGGGACGCTAACGTAAAAAACCTATAAAAGCTATTAAGGCTTTTAAAGGTTTTTTATCTTTATCAACTAGTCTAAAAATCTAATTAATCTAATAATCTAAAATGAAATACACAACACTACCAAATACCAATATAAAAGTTAGCAAAATATGTTTAGGCACCATGACTTGGGGAAACCAGAACTCTCAAGAAGAAGGATTTGCTCAAATGGATTATGCTTTAGACAGAGGTGTTAATTTTTGGGATACAGCCGAAATGTATGCCGTTCCTGCGAGTCCAGAGACTTATGGTAGCACAGAAACTATTATTGGTAATTGGTTTGCTAAAACGGGTAATCGAGATAAAGTAATTTTAGCCTCAAAAATTGCTGGTAATGGAGATTATACAGCACATATTCGTACTAATGGTTTTGCTCCAGAAGCGCTTAAAGAAGCTGTAAACAATAGTTTAAAACGATTACAAACCGATTATATTGATTTATATCAACTACACTGGCCAGAGCGTGAAACAAATTATTTTGGAGTTAGAGATTATAAGCATAATACAAATGATGCTTGGGAAGATAATTTTAATGAAGTCTTAAATACACTTGACGGCATAATTAAAGAAGGTAAAATTAGAAACGTTGGTATTTCAAACGAGAAGGCTTGGGGGACTATGCGTTATTTAGAAGAATCTAAAAAACATAATTTACCAAGAATGGCAACCATTCAAAACCCATATTCGCTATTATGCAGAACCTTTGAAGGTGATTTAGCCGAAGTATCTATTCGCGAAAATATAGGCTTGTTAGCATATTCGCCAATGGCGTTTGGTGTACTATCTGGAAAGTATATAAAAGGAACAGCTGCTGATAATGCGCGTTTAAAACTATTCCCAAGATTTGGTCGTTATACCAATCCGCAAGCTACAGAAGCAACAAAAAAGTATTTAAAAATTGCTGAAGATAATAATATGACTTTAGCACAAATGAGTTTAGCATTTGTAACCCAACAGCCTTTTGTAACCAGTAATATTATTGGTGCTACTAATTTAGAGCAGCTTAAAGAAAATATTGATAGTGTTGATGTGGTTTTAAGTGATGCGGTTTTGACTCAAATAAATGAAGTGCATGATGTGATACCTAATCCTGCGCCTTAATTTTTGAGTGAGCAACAGCTCTTGTTTTCTTGCTATTTTATTGATTCTCTATCTTAATGTTCTATTTGACTTTGTCAGAAAAAAATGATAACTTCGTTTAACGGCTGATATAAAACATTAAAACGATTTCATATCAGTTGAGCATTAGCAAAAATTAAAAGCAATCTAATGTCAAAACTAAATTTTTTTCTACCGATACTAATTTTTATTTTTTTTAATTGCTCAAATGAAGATAATCCTAATAATGATGGTATATTTTTAGGAGATATAATACTGCGAACTCAAGAAGACATTAATGACTTTGGGAGTTATCAGTATAAAAAAATTAGTGGGGATTTAACAATAATAACAGACGGAGTTATTGATAATATAATTGACTTATCGCCACTAAATAGTATTTCGAGAGTTGACAATCTATTAGCAATTTATAATTGTTCTCAATTAGAAAGTATAGAATTTAAAATGACTGAAGTAGGTATATTAACCATAATAAATACAAAAAGCAAGAGAATAAATTTCCCTTCATTAAAAGAAATCACTTCTGACTTTTTAATAATTAGCGACAATAGTTTGTTAGAGACAATTAGTTTTAATCAATTAACTTCCACTGGTTCAGAGTTAAGAATCATTAATAACCCAAAGATTGAAAATTTAGATGGTTTTCAATCTTTAACGCATCTTGGTTCAAATTTTGGTTCAGGATTACAGATTAGAGACAACCCAATGCTATTAAATTTATCTGGTCTTAACAACGTAAATTCGGAAGTTGTATTGTTAGAAATTGTAAACAATTATGGTTTAAGTTCTTTAAATGGTATCAACAATATTTATTTTGAAAATATTAGAATATTATCTAACGATAATTTGACTAATTTTTGTGCCATCAAGAATACCATAGAACCCGAAGTAAATATAGATGGGGGACAAGAATATTATGTCATTGACAATAAATATAATCCAACAGCAGAAGAATTAATCAATGGTAATTGTAGTCAATAACTTTTGCTAACAAAGTTTAAAAATAATTGCTTGGTTCTAGCCTACTCGGAAAATCCTGCGGATTTTCCTCTGGTTCGTTCCATTTTTGTTAAGTTAGTTGCTTAATCACGCAACTATCCTTACACCAACCGTTAAACGAACTTCCTAAAAAACAAATTGCTTCGGTTCATTAACTTAATAA
>NZ_CAXIBN010000129.1:0-8685 GCF_964021735.1 uncultured Wocania sp.
ATTTAAAATAGAAAAAACTAATGAAAATATCAGTAGAATTAACATTAACACCTTTACAAAATGACTTTGAACCAGCAATCATTCATTTTATAAAAAAGTTAAGAGCATCAAATCTTAAAATTTTAGAAAATCCATTAAGTACACAAGTTTATGGCGATTATGATGAAGTGATGCGATTACTTACTACCGAAATAAAGGAGGCTTTTGAATTAATTGAAAAGGGTTTATTGTATATGAAAATTGTAAAATCCGATAGACAAGATTATGAACCCCATTTTTGATTTTTTTTTGGATTCTTATCGAGATAAGGAAACTTATATCATAGTTTTAGAAGCCATTATATTTGTTACTGGAATTGCTAGTGTTTGGTATGCTAAAAAAGAAAATATTTTAGTGTATCCAACGGGACTAATTGCTACGATAATTTCAGTTTATATTCTGTTGAAAGATCAACTTTTTGGAGATATGATGATGAATTTTTATTTTTCTATAATGAGTATTTACGGTTGGTGGAATTGGGCAAGAACTAAAAACAATAAAAAGGTCGTTCAAATTTCTAGAACAAATACTAAAGAGAAAATCATTGGTTTTGGGCTATTTGTGTTAACAATGGTTGTTACTTATGCCGTTTATAAATCTTCTGGTGTAGAAATTACTACATCTAATTATATAGATGTTTTTACCTCGGGCATGTTTTTTACGGGTATGTGGTACATGGCTAAAAAGAAAATTGAAAATTGGACGCTTTGGATAATAGCAGATATTATTACGGTACCCCTTTATGCTTATAGAGGTTGGGGTATGTTATCTTTTCAATATCTTATATTTACAATTTTAGCTATACAAGCTTATTTTTTATGGAAGAAAAACTTAAACAAGAACCCGCAAACTGTATAAAAGTAGTTTTATTTGGTCCAGAATCTACGGGAAAAACAACATTATCTAGACAATTAGCGCGTTATTATAATTCGGTTTGGGTGCCAGAGTATGCACGCGAATATTTACAAAATAAATGGAATAACGAACGAAAAACTTGTGAGCCAAAAGATTTATTACCTATTGCAGAAGGACAAATAAAACTAGAAAACGAGTTAGCTAGAAAAACAGACTCTGTTTTAATTTGCGATACCGATTTATTAGAAACCAAAGTATATTCCGAAGCTTATTATTTAGGAACTTGCAATCCTATTTTAGAAAAATATGCTTTAAAAAACACATACCATTTATACTTTTTAACTTATATTGATACCCCTTGGGAAGCTGATGATTTACGTGACAAACCAGAATACAGAAAAGAGATGTTTCAAGCTTTTGAAAACGCATTAATAGATAATAACAGACCGTATATTTTACTAAAAGGAAATAAAAAAGAACGATTAGAAATAGCAATTAAGCATATTGATGAATTATTAAATCCCAAAGATTAATGTTTTCAGATAAAGATATCCAGCATATAGAAAATAAAGGCATCACAATTGCTCAAGTTACCGCGCAAGTTGAGCGTATAAAAAACGGCATGTCGTATTCTAATTTAGTGGCTGCGGCAAATATTGGAAACGGTATTGAACGTTATAATGAAATTGAAATTCAAGATTTCGTTAATTTATATGAAACCAAACAAAATAATTTTGATATTGTAAAGTTTGTGCCAGCTTCTGGTGCAGCAACACGTATGTTTAAATTTTTATTTCAGTTTTTAAACCATTTCAATCCTAAAAAAGAAACTATTGACAATTATGCTAAAAGGCAAAACGATACGCTTATAAAGCCATTTATTTCTGGTTTAGAGAGGTTTCCGTTTTACAATGCGGTTTTATTAGAAGCAAAAACGATACATCCTAATTTCGAAAATTTAAGTGAAGATGAGGCATATTTAGAGTTTGTAAAAACCATGTTAAGTAAAGAGGCTTTAAACTATAGTTTTCTACCAAAAGGATTATTGCCTTTTCATAAATATAAGGACGGAGCTGTTACTGCTTTCTACGAGCATTTATTAGAATCTACTTTATACGCTTCATCAAATAACAAAGCTAAACTTCATTTCACAGTTTCAGAAAATCATCATGAGTATTTTAATTCGGAATTAACTAAAATTAAAGCCCAATTAGAACAAAGAACAGAAACAAATTTTGATGTATCATTTTCTTATCAAAAAGCAGAAACCGAAACGGTGGCATTAACCAACCAAAATGATATCTACAGAAGCGAAGATGATTCAATATTGTTTAGACCTGCTGGTCATGGTGCTTTATTAGAAAATTTAAACGATTTAAATAGCGATCTTATTTTTATTAAAAACATCGATAATATTGTAGTATTCAATAAAAATAAAAAACTATCTAACTATAAAAAGCTAATTGCGGGTGTACTAATTCAAGCCCAAGAACAAGCCTTTTCATTTTTACATAAACTGGATAACGACTCTGCTTCAGAAAGTGATATGCTAACTATTGCTATGTTTTTATCTGAAAAAATGAATGTATCAATTCTTGACGACTTTGATGATTTAACACCAGAAAAAAAGAAACAGTATTTAAAAGAAAAATTAAATAGACCTATTCGCGTTTGTGGTATGGTTAAAAATGAAGGAGAACCTGGGGGCGGTCCGTTTTGGGTTAAAGATGAACATGGTGAAACATCATTACAAATAGTAGAGTTTGCTCAAATAAATATTGAAGATACAGCGCAAGCAGAAATTGTTAAAAATGCAACTCATTTTAATCCAACAGATTTAGTTTGTGGGACTAAAAACTATAAAGGCGAAAAATTCAATCTTTTAAATTTTGTTGACCCCAATGCAGCTTTTATAACCATGAAAACACAAAATGGAGTAGGTATAAAAGCTCTTGAATTACCTGGGCTTTGGAATGGAAGTATGGCATATTGGAATAGCATTTTTGTTGAAATTCCTGTAACCACATTTAATCCTGTAAAAACCGTAAACGATTTATTAAAGCCAGAACACCAAACACAGTAATGTTTAATAAAGACGCGCTATTACAAGAGTTAACATTTAAAGCAATTAGAAGTTCTGGTGCTGGTGGTCAGCATGTAAACAAAGTAGCTTCCAAGGTGGAATTGCAATTCGATTTATTAAATTCTGTTGTATTTAATGAAAACCAAAAAGAACGTTTAAAAAACAAGCTCCAACACCGATTAACCAAAGATGGTATGCTTATTTTACAATGTGACGAAAGTAGGAGTCAGCATAAAAATAAAGACTTAGTCATTAAACGGTTTATTGAAATAATTAGTACGAGTTTAATAGAACCCAAAAAACGAATTCCAACAAAAATCCCTAAATCTGTAATTAGAAAACGCTTAAAAAATAAGCGCAATCTTTCAGAAAAAAAAGCCAATCGAAAAAAACCTGATATCGATTAAAAATAATTAACAATATATAATAGATAATTGATAATTGGTTTATACATTTGCAGCGTTCTCAAAAAAGGGGTGCCTATTATCGGCTGAGATCATACCCATTGAACCTAGAACAGGTAATGCTGTTTAGGAAGCGAGCGTTAAGGAAATATCTTATGGATATTTTTAGTGAATGCCAAAGAATTATTAAAGCTAGAAGCTTTCACGATTAGCGTAAGGAAATGAAGCAGATGCTTCAAAAACTAATTATTAATAATAAAGAATAATTACCTCTTTTTATTCGATTTTAAAAAAATCGTAATGAAATCTACATTTCTTATTCTTTCTTCAAAAAGGTACAATTACTATTTTAGGAGATTCAGTTTTGACTTTCAAAATAAAGTAATCAAAACTAAAAACATTTTTCTTTTTTTAACACTATTAGTGTTATCAGTCAGTGCAAACGCACAACAAAATCAAACCCAACAAGATTCTACTAAAACAGAAAAACTAGACGAGGTTTTAGTAAAAGCGGTTCGGGTAAATGCTACATCGCCAATTACACACTCGAATGTAACCAAAAAGCAATTAGCTAAACGTAATTTAGGGCAAGACATTCCTGTTTTGCTAAACTATTTACCATCTGTGGTTACAACTACAGATGCTGGTGCGGGAGTTGGTTATACAGGTATTCGTATACGTGGTATTAATGCACAATCTACCAACATCACAATTAACGGAATCCCGTATAACGATGCGGAGTCTTTGGGAACATTCTGGGTGAATTTAAGCGATTTAGCCTCTTCGGTTGAGAGCCTACAACTACAACGTGGTGTAGGCACATCAACTAACGGTTCGGGTGCTTTTGGTGCTAGTATTAATGTGCTTACCGATGCTGTTTCGGAAAAAGCAAATGGTGAAATTTCTAATGCTTTCGGGAGTTATAACACCAGAAAACACACTGTAAAATTTAGCACTGGAAAAATCAATAATCACTTTGAAATTGCTGGTCGTTTATCTAAAATTAATTCAGATGGTTATATAGATAGAGCATCTTCAGATTTAAAATCCTATTTCCTTCAAGGATCTTACGTAGACGAGAATACTTTAATTAAAGCCATTACATTTAGCGGACATGAAATCACCTATCAATCGTGGAATGGTTTAGAGGATTTAGATCTTTTAGCCAATAACAGAACGTTTAATACCGCTGGAATGTACACCGATGAAGATGGGACAATCCGATTTCATAAAGATGAGGTTGACAATTACAAACAAGACCATTACCAATTACATTGGAACGAACGCTATAACAATAATTGGTCTACTAATTTAGGGCTTAATTATACTAAAGGTCGTGGTTATTTCGAGCAATATAAAGAAGATGAATCTTTTGATGAATATGATTTAACAGAAATAACCATTGGAAATGAAACTATTAATGAAACCGATTTAATTCGTCGCCGTTGGTTAGATAATAATTTTTATGTGGTAAATGCAGGAGCAAATTATAAGAAAAATGTATTAGATATGTCTTTTGGTTTATCATACAGCAGTTATATTGGCAATCATTTTGGAGAAATTATTTGGGCACGCTACGCAAGTAATTCTGAAATAGGTGATAATTATTATAACGGACAAGGTAAGAAAAAAGACTTTAGTTTATTTACAAAAGCCACTTACCGACTTAGCGATAAAGTGAGTTTGTATGGCGATTTACAGATGCGTTTTGTGAATTATAAAACTACAGGGTTAACATCAGACAGGATTAATTTATTGGTTGATGAGCAGTATAATTTTTTCAATCCAAAAGCAGGAATTACTTATGAGTTTGATACTAAAAACAACCTTTATTTTTCTTATGGAAGGGCAAACCGCGAACCAAGTCGTAGCGATTTTGAAAGTAATCCAAATATAAAACCAGAACAGCTAAACGATTTTGAATTAGGTTGGAGACATAACAATGAAAAATTCAGAATTAGCACAAATGCTTATTATATGTTATATAACGAGCAATTAGTTTTAACAGGAGCGATAGACAATACAGGTACACCAATAAGAACCAATAGTGGTGATAGTTACAGATTAGGATTAGAGGTTGATGCCGCAATACAAATTACAGAGCAATTTGCAATACAGCCCAATATAACTTTAAGTTCTAATAAAAATAAAGAAACGTTTTTTCAGAGAGATGGTGTTTTAGAAAATTTGGGCAAAACAAATATTTCGTTTTCACCAGAGTTAGTAGCAGCAAATACTTTGGTTTTTAAACCCAGAGATAATTTTCAAATGTCACTTTTAAGTAAATATGTTGGCGAACAATTTATGGGTAATAACGATTCTGAATCATCAAAATTAGACAGTTATTTTATAAATGATTTTAATGTAACTTATGAGATTAAACCAAAATCTTTATTTAAATCCATTATATTATCTGGTTTAGTAAATAACATTTTTAATAAAAAGTATATCTCAAACGGCTATTATTATACTTATGATGATACATGGTCATCTCCAGGAATAACAACAACTATTGAAGGTGCTGGATTTTATCCGCAAGCAACTACTAATTTTTTAATTGGAGCGACTTTAAAATTTTAAAAAAAAGCAAGTAGTATTTTTTAAGCCTCGATATTTATATTGAGGCTTTTTTAGTTAAAAATTAAAAGGGTAGTTCCGTTTTTTTCAACACGATAAGCTTTTAAAGGACATCTTAAACTAGGGTTATTTAAAGGCAAACCATTGGATAAGCTATATTCATTCTCATCATCGCAACCGCAAACACCATTAATTCCAGACAATTTTAATACCGAGCAAGAACTTGGTATATGGTTGGGATCTGTAGCATCGAAAGCAACAAAGCCAGTACCCGTATTATTTACATAAATGCCCCCGTTACCTGCGTTTGGCACATAAACAGGGTTATTTACAAATGCCAATTGGCTATACTGTGGTAAACTCATATTAATGCTTACATTAACACCAACATCAAGCAAAAAATTACAATTTTTATCGACAGAATTTTTACTGCATGCAGTAAAAATAATAACAATTAAAAGATATAAATAAGGCTTCATTATGCTTAAAAATTAAATTGCAATTTACTAACAAAAAGCAGATTGAGATAAATATTTTGTATATTTGTTATACAATCTCGTTTATGCGAGATTTTTTTATTTGCTGAACTTGTTTATTCATAAAATAGCTAATTTAAAATGGAATTTTATGAATCTCTAATTTCAGCATCTTTTTATTAAATAAACGATGAAGTTATGAGTAAAGTATCATACTATACACCAGAAGGGTTAAAAAAATTAAGAGCAGAGTTAAAGCAATTAAAAGATGTGGAGCGTGTAAAAGCGTCAAGAGCGATTGCTGAAGCTAGAGATAAAGGCGATTTAAGTGAAAATGCCGAATATGATGCTGCAAAAGAAGCACAAGGGATGTTAGAAATGCGAATTTCTAAATTAGAAGATGCTTTGGCTGGAGCACGCATAATTGATGAATCTCAGTTAGATAATTCTAAAGTGTTAGTATTATCAAAAGTTAAAATAAAAAATCAAACCAATGGTATGGAAATGAATTATACCTTGGTTGCCGATGGTGAAGCAGATTTAGCCTCAGGTAAAATATCTGTGAATTCACCAATAGGGAAAGGGCTTTTAGGTAAATCAGTTGGAGATGTAGCCGAAATACAAGTGCCAAACGGTGTAATGAAATTTGATATTATAGAGATTTCCAGGTAATTAAAAGCAAAATAATTTTTAAAAAGATTCCTGTTTAAGTTAAGTAGGAATCTTTTATATTTACATATACTCTCAAAACCCTCAAGATTTATGGCTTCAATTTTCACTAAAATAGTAAATGGCGAAATACCTTGTTATAAGATAGCTGAAACGGATGACTTTTTAGCATTTCTAGATGTAAATCCTAATAGCAAAGGTCACACGCTATGTATTCCTAAAAAAGAAGTTGATAAAATTTTTGACTTAGATGAAGCTACTTATTCCGGTTTAATGATCTTTTCAAGACGAGTGGCTGTGGCTATTGAAAAAGCGATTCCGTGTAAACGAGTAGGAATGACGGTAATTGGGTTAGAAGTACCACATGTACATGTGCATTTAATTCCGTTGCATACTATGGAAGATACTCGTTTTATTCAAAAAGTAAAGCTACTTGCTGAAGAATTTCAAAATATAGCCGAAGCAATAAAGGCACAATTATAATTTAGTATATAGCATTGTAAACACTGTTGCTGTAATTACTATTGCAATGAATATAATAACAATCCAAGACAACTTTTTTAAATAGGTCGATGCTTTTTTAGGTACAAAAGCTTTTTTCTGATACTCAAAGACACGCTCAATATCATCTGTCCATCGCACAGGATAAATAGTAGTATTACAAGTTTCACAAGTAATACTATGGCTAATTTCCTTAGTAATTGATTTGTAAAATTTAGTTTCTAAAAACTTCTGCTTAAATGTTAAACGCAAACCATCTTTACTAAAACATTCAGGACAGTTGTTGTTTAGTGTCACTTCTTTTATGGTAATGAATTTTTCAGACATGATTTAAAAAATTATTAAACCGCTCGGGTTAAAGCAATTTGTATGGTGGTACCTTTATTTATTTCAGATTGTAACACTTTAATTTTGCCGTCATGAAAATCTTCAACGATACGTTTGGTAAGTGATAAGCCTAATCCCCAACCACGTTTTTTTGTGGTGAAACCAGGCTCAAATATTTTTTTAAATTGATTTTTAGGAATACCTTTTCCGGTATCTGTTACACTTACTTTTATATTATTTTCAAGCTGAGAGATTTCAACGGTAAGTTTGCCTCTGCCTTTCATAGCATCAATAGCATTTTTAACCAAGTTTTCAATAACCCAACTATACAGCTGTTTGTTTAGTCTTACTGGGATATCACCTTCTGGAGTTATAATTTCAAAATCAATAAGTTTTGAAGATCTCGATTTTAAATAATCGTAAGAGTTAATGGTTTCTTCAATAATATCAGCAACTTCTAAGGTAGGAATAGATCCTATTTTGCTAAAACGTTCGGTAATGGTTTTTAACCGATCTACATCTTTTTCAATTTCAAAAATATATTCAGGATTAACATGTTCGCTTTTTAAAATTTCTGTCCAGCCAATTAAAGAGGATAATGGTGTGCCAATTTGATGCGCCGTTTCTTTTGCCATACCAGACCATAACTTATTTTGAGTAGCATTTTTATTACTACTATAAAAGAAAAATATAACTGCAATAAATAAAACTATAATTAAAATTAACGCAAGCGGATAGTATTTTAGTTTGTTTA
>NZ_CAXIBN010000130.1:0-8684 GCF_964021735.1 uncultured Wocania sp.
TAGGATACAATACATTCTTTACGTTTTATTGGATGCTTACCCTGTTTCATGTGATTCACGTGTTGGTTGGCTTGGTTATTTTAGCATCAGTTTATTTTGGAATACGAAAAGAAAACTCCACTACAAAAATTGAAGATATTGAAGCTAGTGGTGCTTTTTGGCACATGTGCGATTTAATTTGGATGATGCTTTTTCCAGTAATTTATTTACTTTTCTAATATGAATAAAACAGCAACTATAACATGGATTATTTTAATTGTGCTTACAATTACTTCTGCTTTGGTTTCTAAACTTGAGAGCAAATATGTTGTACTGATTATTTTAATATTATCAACTTTAAAGTTCTTTGGTATTGCATTTCAGTTCATGGAAATAAAAAAAGCGCATTTATTTTGGAAAATAATAATTGTTGGGTTTATTTTATTTTTTGGAATTGGGTTGCTGGTCTTTATTTGAATATGTCAGGTTAAGCATGTTACATTGAGCGTAGTTGAAGTACAGTCCGAAACCTATAAACTTATTTCCAAAACTCATCATCAATCTTATCCTCAAAGTCCTCTTCTTTATGGATCTCTTCAATTAAAGCCAATTGACTTTCCGTAGCCACTTTTTGTATTTCTGGAAACAGCACACGTTCTTCAAATCGAATATGCTTGTCTAATTCTTCTTCAATCTTACTTAAAGCTTTTGCCTCATCATCCTGTTTTGTGAATAAACGTTTTAATCGCCTGTGGTCTGCCATAGCTCTTTTAATATGATCATTATCTTCTTTTAGAATAGTGAAAATATGCTTTTCTTCCATTTCAAAATGAGGAACTAAATGGGTTTCATAAAACCAATCAGCATAAGTTTTTATACGTTTTGGTTCAATATTTTTACTGAACCCAGATCTTATTTTCCAAGATAAAAGCAATCCATGGTGGTGCTCTCTACTTAATGGTTGTAATGCTTTATGTCGCTTTTGTGGTTTGTGTTGCATGATTTTTTACATGTTATAATATTGAATAATAAAAAGGTAATTCCTAAAGGTAATAATATACTGAAAAGAAAAAGCAATAGGTAGTAATTTGGAAGCAATCCGTTACCAAAATAAAACCTCATACCTTGAATTGCTAGTAATAATTCTGTTAAAATAAATCCAAAAATAAAAGTATAAACACCAATATAAAGGCTTTTAGTATAAGTTACTAATGTGCTTTGTAAAATAAACGAAAACAAAAACCCAGTAATAACACCAAGCATTAAAAGGTGAATAAACCCAATAACTAAGTTTCTGTGTGTATAAACTATTTGTGAAAACTCTGGAAACAATGCTAATAATTGCATACCTATTTTTAATGCAAAACAGAAAATTGAAAACCAATACAGATATAAAACAAATCTTGATTGTTGTTTTAATACCGCAAAAAATTTCGGTTGAATTAATTTTACAAAGAAATATCCCATTATAAGCTGAAGTATCGTACCAAAACCATTAAAATAAAACAGTAAATTATGAGGAGCAAACCATTGAACTGGTAAGGCTAAAGTAAGAATGGTTGATACAATTAATAGCTTGAAAAAACACCTAAATAACTTTGAGTATTCAACCTGAAACAAATGAAAAAACACAGCGATAACAGCAATTAAAAACCAACCGTTAAACTGAAAATGCAAAAAGAATTGTATCGCTATTTGATAAAAAGCTGAAGTTTGCCCAAGCATAGAAACTGCTGGCCCTAAACACCAAACACCAAAGGTGGATAGCACCATAAATATTAGCGCGGTTTTAAGTAAATATTGAGTTACTAATGATTCTGTTTTATGGTATTTCCAAACCAAATACACAAAGTAATAGCTACAAAAAATATGTAATGTTGAAAAAGAAATAGAAATTACTGCGTAACCCTGAAAAGGAAAACTAAGCATCATCCCGATTACAGCAAATTCTGTAATCCAAAATAGTTTATTAAAAACAGGTTTTTTATTAGGAATAAAATAATGTACAATTAATGTAAACAGCATTAAATATACCCAACCCAACATGGCAACATGCGAATGAGCGTGCGTTAAAAAGCGATAATTTACACCAATGTTTCCTACAAACGAATAACGCAACGCCAAACCCATTAAGGCGGCTATTAAAAAATTAATCAGACAAATAACAGTAAGTTTTTTAGACATTCTTGGTATTTTACTTTTGTGTTTTAAAATTACCAAAATAAAACGCTTATTACCTTTTATAACAATTATAAACAAAAAATCCTAGAATGTTTTAGGGAGAACTTTCCAAGATTTTTCTATTTCACCTAAGTTATTTTTAGTGCTTGCTATTATTCAAATTGTTGTTCTAGCTTTATAGCTTTAGGGAATAAAATATTGTTTTCTAAATGAATATGTAAGTGTAAATCTTTTTCAAATTCTTCCAACATAGCAAAGGTTACTCTGTATGTGTTGCATGCATCTGCTGGCGGATTATAATTATCTGTAAGTTCAGCAATTTGTCTAAAACGCTCACCTTCGTTATCGTGTTCTTGCATCATCATAGCGATTGGATTTTCA
Source organism: uncultured Wocania sp. (assembly GCF_964021735.1). Lineage (NCBI taxonomy): Bacteria > Pseudomonadati > Bacteroidota > Flavobacteriia > Flavobacteriales > Flavobacteriaceae > Wocania > uncultured Wocania sp. The sequence goes on from NZ_CAXIBN010000130.1 coordinate 2,542, forward strand.
ACGGTTCCAAACTGTGGAGATTGCACAGCGCCTTGCTCTAATGTAGCATTCACCATTTTTTTTACAAAAGGGAATAATATAAGTTCCTCTTTTTTCATATGTGCTGCCAACTCGCCTGCCGAAGCTGTAAATAATTCATTTATTTTAAATAGTTCTGGGTGTCTTTCGCCATGAACGCGACATAATTTGTCTAAAAATTGACGTAACACGGGAATTTTTTCTTCAACGTAGCGGTGGTGTTTTTTTTCAATATAATCGATTAATAAATCTAATGGCCACGATTTATAATCTATAGATTCGCCTCCTTTATTGTTTAAAACACTATGCAGTTCATCTAATAAAGCATTGCTATCTATTCCTTTTTTTTCGCAAGCTTCATTAATACTTCTATTACCATTGCAGCAAAAATCTATTTTATATTTTGAAAAAACTGCTGCAGTTCTATAATCCTCGGCTACAAATTGCCCGATTTGTTTTTCTGAATTTTTTTGTAATGTTACCATGATTAATTGTTTATTTCGGATAATTTTATCCTATTTATATTCAAATTTTTTAAACCTTTAAAAATGCGGCTCCCGATTTTATATTGAGTGCCAATTCTTCTAAACTTGTATTTTCTAGCATGTACTTTAACTCTTCTCGAATAGCTTTGAATTTATCGTGAACAGGACACGGGTGATCTTCATCACATTTATGTAAACCCAAACCACACTCTTTATATATACTATCTCCATCAATGGCATTAACAATTTGTGCCAACTTGATTTTACTAATATTGCTACTGTCAATTTCAAATCCGCCATGCGCTCCTTTAATAGAACAAACAATATCATGTTTAACTAATGCTTGTAATATTTTAGCAGTAAATGCTTGGGGAGAGTTTATCTCTAAAGCTATTTCTTTAGGACTTACTCGCTTACCTTCATAAGATTTTATTGCAATAAATATTGCTGCCTTAATACCATACTCGCAAGCTTTTGAAAACATATAACTTCTCTATTTAAGTACAAAGATACAAAGATGTTTTAATTAGGACAAATTTATCTTAATTAAATTTTAATAATGATTTTTAAACCAAACTTTTTGCCATTCTCTTTTTAAAATTAAAAATGTTACATCTTCAGATAATTTAAGGACATCTTCCCCATTTAAAGCTTTAACCGCTTTTTCAGGAACATCAATAATGTAAAGTAAGTTTAAGTACTCGGTAAATTTCTCTTGAATAAGTTTATACACGGTTTCGTGTAGTAGTAATTTTAAACTTGTTGGTAAAATGTCTTCATGAAAATCTAAATCGACATTAGCCAATAAAAAATCTTTATTAAGTTGTTTTACCAATTTATGATACAGATTTAATTGATTTGCTTCTTCAATTAAAGCATCAAAAGTAGCTGGTAATTGCATTATACGCTTCTATTCATTAAACTATGTCCAAAGTTTTTAAGAAGTGTTTTTTTATCATCAGAAATATTTAACAATTCCAGAATCAAAAACGCTCTTTTTGTGTAATATTCTATGGCTTTTTTTGTAGCTTCCGCAGAACCTGAGACTTTAAAAATTTGTTTTACTACTTCTACTTTGTTTTCTGATGTATCAGCATTATTACTAAACAACTTTTGCAATTGTGCTTTATCATTTTCATTTGAAAACTCAAGTGCTTTTATATACAGATAGGTTTTTTTGTTTTCAATAATATCTCCACCAACTTGTTTACCAAAGGTTTCTGGATCTCCAAAAGCATCTAAATAATCGTCTTGTAATTGGAAAGCAATGCCTAAGTTTTTACCAAAGTCGTAAATATTATTTTGGTCATCTTTTGATGCTCCTGCAACAATAGCCCCCATTTTCATGGCCGCACCAACCAAAACAGCTGTTTTGTATTCAATCATTTTTAAATACTGGTTAAGCGTTACATTTTCTTTAGTTTCAAAATCTACATCGTATTGCTGACCTTCGCAAACCTCTAAAGCGGTTTTGCTAAACAACTTAGCTAAAGCTTGAAACGTATTAGCCTCATAATTCTCAAATAATTGATAGGCCATAATTAGCATAGCATCACCAGAAAGTATAGCGGTGTTAACATTCCATTTTTCATGTACTGTTTTTTCTCCGCGACGCAATGGGGCATCATCCATAATATCATCATGAACCAAAGAAAAATTATGGAATACTTCTATACTTAGTGCTGCATGTAATGCTTTTTTGTAATCATTATTAAAAATATCGGCAGTCATTAATGTTAAAACGGGTCTCAACCTTTTACCACCTAAACTTAGGATATACTGAATTGGGCTATATAAGGTTTGAGGTTCTTTTATAGTTGAATATTCTTCTAAAAAATCAACAAACTCTTCTCTGTATTTTTCTATGGAATGCATCAAACAAAAATAGAGTAATTCATCATAATTAAAAACTTCAATGTAAAAGGATATGTTAAAAAAACATTAAAACTTAGGAAACTTTTTAGGTTTTTAAAGTTTCCTATTGTAATTTTGCTGCCAATTATGAGAGAAAAAATATTATTAGGCGCAACAGATTTGTTTTTAAACTATGGGTTTAAAAGCGTGACAATGGATGATATTGCTAATGCTTTGGGTGTCTCTAAAAAAACCATTTACCAACATTTTGATAATAAAACAAAACTAGTTGAGATTACAACACTTAACCTGTTTCAATCTATTTCTTGTGGCATTGACCATATTTGTGCACTAGAAAAAAACCCGATAGAGGAAATTTACTGCATTAAACAATTTGTTATGGAGCATTTAAAAGATGAAAAATCGTCTCCTCAATATCAACTACAAAAATATTATCCAAAAATATTTAATTCGCTAAAAATCAAACAGTTTGAAGTGATGCAAACCTGTGTTACAGAAAACTTAAATAGAGGTATTGCACAAGGTTTATATAGAGATACTATTGATGTAGATTTTATAGCTAGAATATATTTTAATACCATGATAGCTATAAAAGATAAAGACTTGTTTCCGCTTAAAAAGTTCTCAATGAATATGCTTATGAGTAATTATTTAGAATACCATTTACGTGGTATTTGCACGCCTAAAGGTCTAGATATATTAAATCAATTTATAACATCAAATCAATCATAAAAATGAAAAACAAACTAATATTAATTTTTAGTTTATTCCATTCTATTATTATATTCTCACAAGAGAATATACTTAGTTTTTCTTTACAAGAAGCTATAGATTATGCTATAGAAAATAATAGAACTTCTAAAATGGCAGCACTAGATATTAAAGCTGCAGAAAAGCAAAAATGGGAAACCACAACAATTGGGTTACCACAAATTAGTGCCAGTATAGATTATAATAATTGGCTAAAACAACAAGTATCTTTAATACCAGCAGAATTTTTTGGAGGCAATACAGGCGAGTTTGCCGAAGTTACTTTTGGCACGAAGCAAACCATGAATGGTACTGTTAAGTTAGAACAATTAATTTTTGATGGCTCTTATCTTGTTGGTTTACAATCAGCTAAAGTATTTTTAGAAATTTCAAAAAACGCAAAAGAGAAAACCAATTTAGAGGTTAGAAAAGCGGTTATTAATGCTTACGGAAATGTACTTCTTGCTGAAGAAAGTGTAAAAATTTTAGAACGCAATATTACCGTTTTAAAGAAAAATCTTCATGAAATAACTAAAATTTACGAAAACGGATTGGGTGACGAAGAAAGTGTAGAGCAGTTACAAATTACACTTTCTGGAGTAGAGAGCAACTTAAAAAACACATCACGTTTAAAAACTTTGGCATATCAAATGTTAAACATTACGTTGGGAACTGATTTAAATGCTAATACCATTTTGACTGACAATTTAGAAACCTTAACGGCACAGCATATAGTTTTAGAATTGCTAAACGCTGAAGACAATATTGAAAACACTATTGACTATAAGATTTCTAAAAACGATGAAAAAGCAAAAACACTTCTTGTAAAGCTAGAACAAAGCAAAGCACTACCAACTTTAAGAGGCTTTGTTAATGCTGGTTATTCTGGAAATAATGAGGATTTCCATTTTTTAAAGCATGACCAAAAATGGTTTGGCTCATCATTGTTAGGTGTAAGCATGAACATTCCTATTTTTAGCTCTGGTGGAAGGAGTGCAGCAACACAACGCGCCAAAATAAACCTTGAAAAAGCTAAAGAAACTTTAACTGAAACCGAACAAAAATTAAAGCTTCAAATAGCATCGGCAAAAAGTGATTATCAATTTGCTATTGAAGATTATGATAATAAAAAACAAAATTTAAACCTCGCTGAACGTATTGAACAAAAAAATCAAACCAAGTTTTTTGAAGGTATTACAACCAGTTTTGAATTAAGACAAGCGCAAACTCAATTATACACAGCACAGCAAGAGTTTCTTCAAGCAATGCTTGATGTAGTTAACAAAAAAGCAGCGTTAGAAACGGTATTAAATCAAATATGAAAATCAATCAACAAATCAGAAAAACACTAAACATGAAATATATTTATTCATTACTAATCGTTACACTTCTTTTTGCCTCGTGTGGAGAAGGTAAAAAGCAATCTATTGAAGCTGTAGTTGCTTCAGATAATTTAGAAAATATCCGCTTAAAAAGAGCAGAAGTTGTTGCAGAACAACAAAAAATTGCTGAACAATTAAAACAATTAGACAATAGAATTGCTGTTTTAGACACTACAAAAAAAGTACCTTTAATTACTACATTTAAAGCTAAACAAGAAGTGTTTACACATTATTTAGAATTACAAGGTAATGTTAGTACCAAAAATCTTTTAGTAATATATCCAGAATTTAGTGGTGTACTTACCAAGGTGTATGTAAAAGAAGGACAACGCGTAAACAAAGGACAAATATTAGCAAAAATTGATGATGGCGGATTGAGCCAACAATTAGCACAAGCACAAATACAAACCAATTTATCTAAAACTACTTATGAGCGTCAAGAGCGTTTATGGAATCAGAAAATTGGTAGCGAACTCCAGTATTTACAGGCAAAATCTAATTACGAAGCGCAAGCACAAGCCGTAAGCCAAATAAAACAACAAATAGCAAAAACGGTTGTTAGAGCACCATTTTCTGGAACTATAGACGATGTTATTACAGAGCAAGGTAGTGTTGTTGGCGCAGGTCAATCGCAATTAATGCGTATTGTAAATCTTGACAATATGTATATTGAAACAGATGTGCCAGAAAGCTATGTTACTAATGTAACTGTAAACAAAAGTGTTAAAGTAGAGTTTCCCATTTTAGGAAAAACTATAGATGCAAAAATTAGACAAGCAGGAAACTTTATTAATCCTGCAAACCGAACATTTAAAATAGAAGTGGCAGTCCCTAATAAAGATAAAAGCATAAAACCTAACCTAACGGCAAAACTTAAAATTAACGATTATACTAATAATAATGCTTTATTAATTCCGCTAAGTATTATTTCTGAAAATGCTGAAGGCCAACAATATGTTTACACCATAATTAATAAATCAGGCAATAAAGGCACAGTAAAACGCGAAATTATTGAAACAGGTAGAACACAAGGTGATTATATTGAAGTATTATCGGGTATTGAAAATGATGAAGAAATTATTGACGAAGGTGCTCGTAGCGTAAAAGATGGTCAAGAAGTTAAAATTCTAACCAGTAATTAGTTTTTAGACTTTAGTTTGTAGAAAAATAATACTAAAAATTATGAAAGAGATTAAATTCAGTTTCGAAGATTTAAAAGTATATCAAAAAGCATTAGATTTTATTGATATTACATATAAGGCAACAAATAATTTTCCTAAAAACGAAGATTACGCTTTAAGCTCACAATTTAAAAGAGCATCAATTTCTATTGCATTGAATATAGCAGAAGGTTCGGGAGACACCAATGCACAATTCAATAGGTTTTTAAATATTTCCAATGGCTCCATAAAAGAATGTGTTGTCTGTTCAACTATTGCTAAAAGATTAAATTATTTAAGTGAAGATGATGACTATAATAACAGGTTACGACTTGAAGAATTGTCAAAAATGACATCAGGTCTTCAAAAATATTTGAAGTCTAATGACAAAAACACTAACGCCTAAAGACTAATAACTAATGACAAATAAAAAGAAAAAAGTTGATAAAGAGTTTGGTTTATCCTCTTGGGCT
>NZ_CAXIBN010000131.1:0-8652 GCF_964021735.1 uncultured Wocania sp.
CTTTAGGAATAACAGCTAAGAAATTTTTAAAATCAGATTCTGGGTTTTTAAAAGTGATATCAATATCTTGCCCGTTTTCTAATTGCTTTACAGAACCTTGAAACTCTAAAGGCAAATCGTTTATAAAACCTTTATTTTCTTTAAAGGTGTAAATACTATTGTTTAAATCTAAACCAATTAAAGCATCAAGTTTAACGGGATTGTTGCTTAAATAGTTGGTGCTATCAATACTAATGCTAATATTAGCTTCGCTTTTGGTATCTAATTCTGATGCTTCTGCTGAAAACGTACCGTTTCCTTTATGATTTAATTCTGATACATGAATTAAAATATTCGATGCTTCATCCAGATAGGTTAATGCACTATTTTTAATACTATAATCTTTAAGATTAAACGAGAAGCTACTTGTTTGGTTTTCGTTTGAAGCGTTTTTATCTTCTTTGGTAATATCGTAATTATTATTACCAAATTTATTCGTTTTTAAAGTTAACAAAGCTTCATTAACATCAATTGAATTTACCGTAATGGGGGCTTCATCTGCCTTTTTAAACAACTCCTTTATAGGCATGGTGAACGAAATGCTTTTAGCAGTAACTAAAGTTTCATCTTTAAAAGGCTCAAAATTGGTAATTAGCAAATCGCTTACGTTAACATGGGCTTGTGGAAAACTGCTAAAAAAGCTTAAGCTTACACTGCTAAATTCAACCTTTGCATTCACGTTTTCGTTTATAAAACGTTTAACCATATCTTTAATTTGCCCTTGAAATGCAAAAGGAATAGCGATTAAAAGTGCTACAATAATAAGTACTGTAATGCCAATAATTTTTAAAGCTTTTTTCATGTGTTTATTTTGTTGTTTTTTAAAGGTTACAGTAACATCCAATTAATCATTTTACTTGAGTACCAAGCTTTAGTTGTGGATGTTTTATAAAAAAATGTGTTTATATAAATATACGAGTGTGTTCGTGTTTAAGCCTAAGTAAGTAAAAAGTTTAATAAAAATTTAACCTAAGTGATGTTAATGTTAACACAAACGGTTAAAGTAAGTCAATCTCTTCATTAACCTCTAAATTAAACCGTTTTCTAAATAAATAAACTCCTAAATATAAAAAAGGCGTATCGCAAGCAGCGACTAAAACTTTAAATAGAAACCCACTAACTAATAAGCCTTTAAAAAGGCTCCAAGGTAAAACCTCAAAAAAGCACAATAAAAAAACAACAGAAAACGTATCGACAAACTGCGATAACCAGGTCGAGAAATTATTTCGTAACCAAAGATGTTTTCCTTTGGTAAGTTTTTTCCAGAAATGATAAATTTGAATGTCTACAAATTGAGCAAATAAATACGCTATCATGCTAGCACCAACAGCTAAAATGGTTCTTCCAAAAACATTAGTAAAAACAGAATCGTTTATGGGCGAACTTACAACTGCAGGAACTATATCGGCTACATATACAATTAAAACAGAAAATAAAGAAGCAAATATTCCTGTAACTACTATTTGATTAGCACGCTTTTTTCCATAAATTTCACTAATTAAATCGGTTATTAAAAAAGTAATAGGGTATGGTAAAATACCAACAGAGATAACAAAAAGTTTACTTCCAAAAACCTCCACATCAAACGGATACCAATAAAAAAATTTTTGAAAAATTAAGTTTGATACTACTAAAGATGTTATAAATAAAGCACCCAAGAGCATGTATATACGTTGTGCAGCAAGTTTGTCTTTTAATGTCATGTAAATTGTGAATAAATCATTAATGTAAATATAAAGGAAACCATTTACTTTTAGTTATTTTGCTTTCTCTATGATGAAACCAACAACATATCATATTGCATTAGGTAGTAATAAAGGCGATAAATTTAAAAATTTACAAAATGCCATTGATGCTATTCATACAAAAATTGGACACATTAAACTGATTTCTAAAGTTTATAAATCGCCAGCTTTTGGTTTTGAGAGTGACGACTTTTTGAATTGCTGTTTGGTTTTAGAATCCGACTTACAACCAGAAATTGTGTTGCGAGAATTATTATCTATTGAAACAGCTTTAGGGCGTACAAGAAAAAAAGGAGAAGGATACGAAGCACGAACTATTGACTTAGATATTGTTTTTTCTGAAGATGAAATTATCGATACAAAAACTCTGCAAGTGCCTCACCCAGAAATGGAAAAGCGCAGGTTTGTTTTACTACCTTTAAATGATATCGCTTCTAAAATAAAGCATCCAAAATTTAATAAAGAAGTATCTGTTTTATTAGAGGAGTGCGAAGATGAATCTGTTTTAGAACCCATTAATATTTGGTTAAAAAACCCGAGTAAAGCCTACAATTTTTCAAGCTATAATTACATCGCTATTGAAGGCAATATTGGTGCAGGAAAAACCAGTTTAGCGACTAAAATGGCACACGATTTTAATGCAAAATTGATTTTAGAACGTTTTGCCGATAATCCATTTTTACCAAAGTTTTATGAAGATGCACAGCGTTATGCTTTCACTTTAGAGATGTCGTTTTTAGCAGACCGCTATCAACAAATATCAGACGATTTATCACAACTTGACTTGTTTAAAGATTTTATTGTGAGTGATTACGATGTGTTTAAATCACTCATATTCTCTAAAATCACTTTGGCTGAAGATGAGTTTATGTTATATAGAAAGCTTTTTAATTTGATGTATAAAGATTTAAAAAAGCCTGAATTATACGTGTATTTATACCAAAACACGGAGCGTTTGCAAGAGAATATTAAAAAACGCGGACGCGATTACGAACAGAATATCGACAACGAATACTTAGAAAAAATAAATACGGGTTACTTAGAATTTTTAAAAACCCAAACCGATTTTAACGTCAAGATTATTGATATTTCTGATAAGGATTTTGTTGAGAATCGTACGGATTATTTGTGGGTTTTGAATGAGATTTGTGGTGAGTGATTTTGAGGTTACGCTTATCGGGCTTGGCTATGATTTTGCTACGGAATGATACGTTAGTATCATTCCACCGTAAGCATAAATTTAGCAAAAAGACTTGAAAATCCGATTAGGAATTTCATCTGTAATGAACTATAGTTGTTGGTATTTTGTTTTTGTAATATGGAAAAGTATTAATCAGGTAAAGTTCTACCTGGAATTTCCACTTTTCCATTATTAATAGTTGAATCAGGAGTATTATTCCCAAGTGTATCAGTTTCTGATTGAGAATCTCCTCCTTCTGGAATCCAAGTAGCAGTAATACTTAATGAGCCTTGATAAGGGATATCTCCGTATGCAGATGCTTCTAATCCAAGACCTGCTCTAACATTAAGGTTTATAGTCCAAGGTGAAGTAACATTAGTTAGTTCGATAAGGTCGCCTTGACTATCTCTATATTCTATCTTGTTAATGGTTGCTCCATTTGACATAATTACTGTATATGTAATATCATACATAGTTCTAGCTGGTTGATCATCTTTTGAACATGAAACTAAAATTGTAATTGCGGTAATAAGTAATAGTTTTTTCATTTTCTTTAATATTAAATTATTCCTACTCTTAAGGTTTTTCGGATTCCAGCTTATTTTTAAATTCAAATGAATGCCAACTACCGATAAACGAAGTTATATTTTTTAGAGTTTAGAATCAAGTTAAACTGTAAGTTAATTTTGTTATTCTTGTGGAGACAGAAATCTATATTCTAGTTTCAATTAATAATGGATTTTGTGTCAAGCACGGAATGATAAAAAGATTAAATTTTAAAATACTTCAAACAATGTGGTTACAATCTGCCCTTTTTCATTTTTCAAAATATACTCATCAAGTAGTTTCTCATCTTTAATTTTTAAATTAAAAGGGGCTTCCAAAATATTAACACCACTGCTTTGTTTTAGTCGAATTCCTTGTCCAGAAACAAGGTCTTTGTTTGGAGTAAAATCACCTAAAGGAATATGCTCGGTTAAAATTACATATTTATAGTTATTCAATTTGTTAACTATACTTTTTATTTCTGCATTGGATAAATGTTGTAAAACTTGCCGTAGAATGACACAGTCAGCTTTAGGTAATTCATCTTTCACAATATCTAAACAATGAAACTCTAATTTTTTCGCTTTAAAAACCTTTTTATTTCTTTCAATTAATGCTTCAACAATATCAACACCAAAATATTTTTTTGTGTATTTAACCAGATGTTTTCCAATATTAAAATCACCACAACCTAAATCGAAAACTACTAAGGGCGTATTATGAGATTCTAAAAAAGCAATTATAGCTTTTAAATAAGGGGCTATAATTTTCGGGTCATGAGAACCTGATCCAGAATAAAAATCGAATGCGTTTCCGCCCCAAAGATGCATCTCATAAATTTGACTCATCACATCTTTGGTTGGCCAAGGTTTCTTTGTTTTCTTTGTCACCGCTTTTAAGTTTGCTAAATATATCTCAAACTACAACACCATAATTTGCCTAAATACCTATAGTGTGTTAGATTTTAATTCTTTCGAATCATAAGATGCTGTATTGATATTAAAATATAACCATGTAGCAATTCCAATAAATTTAAAGCCTTCTTCAAATACTTGTACTTTGTGATGGTTAAATGGAATTTTTGATTGAATTATATCTATAAAAACAGAAAGAGCGAGAAAAAAACCTGCTAAAAAAAAAGCAAAAGCATCAGTTTTTAATATTGTTTTATAGTTACCTATTAATATTGTAAATGTTAATAATGCATAAACAGCATAACAAATATATTGGCTAATATAACGATCGTGAATCATAAAAAAATCGTCAATTGCAAGAAGCATAGAGAATAAGCCTGTTAATAAAAGTAATTTTTTTTGACCTTTGTCAATCAAAGATTTGTTTTTTGTAATTGTAAAAAAACAAATTGAGGCAGAACTTATCCATAGCCATATTCCAATGTTTGATAAAAATCCAAGAAAGCTTGAAGAATCGGTTAGATCTGCAGATTCCTTAATAATTTCTCTAGTTTGATAACCTTGTAGTGTTAATATGTTTAATGAAATTACATAAAATAAAATGGCAGGAATAACTGCTATAAGAAGGCATTGAAATATTTTTTTAGGTTTTAAAATTAAAAATAATTCTTTTTTCAAGTTCATAGTGGTTTTTTAATTTAGTAAGCTTTTTGGTTTAACTAATGCAAATTTAATTATAAATTATTTGATTTTAGTTTGCTGAACAAATCCCAAACTACAACACCACAACTCACCGAAATATTTAAAGAATGTTTGGTGCCAAATTGAGGTATTTCAATAACAACATCACTAGCATTAACTACATCTTGAGCAACACCTTTTACTTCGTTGCCAAAAACTAAAGCGTATTTTGTGTTTGGTTCAACTTCAAAGTCATTTAACATTGTTGCATTTTCAGCTTGTTCGATGGAACAGATTTTGATGTTTTTGGTTTTTAGTTTTTCAATTAAATCTATTGTGTTTTCAATATATTCCCATGCAACCGTATCTGTGCTTCCTAGGGCGGTTTTATGAATATCTTTATGTGGAGGAGTTGCTGTTATGCCACATAAATAAATTTTTTCAATTAAAAACGCATCACTTGTTCTAAAAACCGAACCAATATTATTTAAACTTCTAATATTATCGAGTATAATAATTAGTGGTGTTTTTTTAATGCTTTTAAAAGCATCAACACTTAATCTATCTAATTCGCTATTTTTTAGTTTTCTCACTTTATATGTTCTTGTGTCACGCTGAGCACAGTAGAAGTGTCTCTCTAGCAAGATTTTTTACTTCGTTCAGAATGATAACCATTGTTGAAATCTATTTGCAATTGTAGATAACTTCTCAAAAATCAACTTCAAAAAACATGAAATTAATAGTACATTGCATGCTACAATTTTGTCAAAAATAAGATTAAAAAACCACTTTCCATTGGCTAAAAAAGCAAAAAAAGAAACGCCGTTAATGAAACAGTACAATGCTATTAAAGCTAAGTATCCTGATGCTCTATTACTGTTTCGTGTGGGCGATTTTTATGAAACCTTTGGTGAAGATGCAATTAAAACGGCAGGTATTTTAGGCATTATTTTAACCAAACGTGGTGCAGGTAGTGAAAGCGAAATTGAATTGGCGGGTTTTCCGCACCATTCATTAAACACCTATTTGCCAAAGTTAGTAAAAGCTGGTGAGCGTGTTGCTATTTGCGATCAGCTTGAAGATCCTAAACAAACTAAAACTATTGTAAAACGGGGTGTTACCGAATTGGTAACTCCAGGTGTGGCTCTAAATGATGAGGTTTTAGTCTCAAAATCGAACAATTTTTTATGTTCGGTTTATTTTGATAAAAAGTACATAGGGATTTCTTTTTTAGATATTTCAACAGGCGAGTTTTTAACATCGCAAGGTAATGCAGAATATATTGATAAGCTGTTGCAGAATTTTAGTCCGAGTGAAGTTTTAGTGTCTAAACAAAAAAAAGTACTGTTTAACGACACATTTGGCGATGATTTTCACACTTTTTATTTAGAAGATTGGGTATATCAAACCGATTACGCTTACGAGACTTTAATTAAACATTTCAACACGAAAACACTTAAAGGCTTTGGTATTGAAGATTTATATGAAGGCATAATTGCTTCGGGTTCAATTTTACATTATTTAAGCGAAACGCAACATAAAAAATTGCAGCATATAACTTCTATTTCTAGAATTGCTGAAGATGATTATGTGTGGATGGATAAATTTACCATCAGGAATTTAGAGCTTTATAATTCTACCAATAATAATGCGGTAACGCTTTTAAACGTCATTGATAAAACCATTTCGCCTATGGGTGGAAGATTATTAAAACGTTGGTTAGCATTACCTTTAAAGCATGTAGAAAAAATAAAACAGCGTCATGAAGTTGTCGATTTTTTGACTAAAGATAAAACGACGCTTCAAAAAATTCAAAACCATATCAAGCATATTGGCGATTTAGAGCGCTTAATTTCTAAAACAGCAACAGGAAAGGTTAATCCACGCGAGGTTATTCAGCTTAAAAATTCTTTAGAAGCTATCGTTCCTATAAAAGCATTGGCTTCAAATTGCAAAAACGAATCACTTAAAATAATTGGAGATAAACTTCAAAGTTGTGATGTGCTTCGTGAAAAAATTAAAGAAACTTTAAATGAAGATGCGCCAGTAAATGTTTTAAAAGGGCATAGTATTGCTGTTGGGTTTTCTTTAGAATTAGATGAGTTAAGAGGCTTATCAAAATCTGGAAAAGATTATTTAGATAACATGTTGAAGCGCGAAAGCGAACGTACAGGAATCACCTCACTTAAAATTGCCTCTAATAATGTGTTCGGGTATTATATTGAAGTCCGTAATACACATAAAGATAAAGTGCCAGAAGAATGGATAAGAAAGCAAACGCTTGTTAATGCAGAACGTTATATAACCGAAGAATTAAAGGAATACGAATCTAAAATTTTAGGTGCAGAAGAACGCATTTTAGCTATTGAGCAACAATTGTTTTCCGAATTGATTCTTTGGTTAAATCAGTATATAAAACCCGTACAGCAGAATGCTTATTTAATTGGGCAGTTAGATTGTTTATGTGGGTTCGCACAATTAGCAAAAGATAATAAGTATGTATATCCTGTTATAGATGACTCTTTCGATTTAGACATAAAAGATGGGCGACATCCAGTAATTGAAAAGCAATTACCAATTGGAGAAAGCTACATAGCGAATAATGTATTTTTAGATAGAGAAACACAACAAATCATCATGATTACTGGGCCAAACATGTCTGGTAAATCGGCTATTTTACGTCAAACTGCACTTATTGTATTGTTAGCTCAAATTGGGAGTTTCGTACCTGCCGAATCTGCTAGAATTGGTTTAGTAGATAAAATTTTTACGAGAGTAGGAGCAAGCGATAATATCTCGATGGGAGAATCTACTTTTATGGTAGAGATGAATGAAACCGCCTCTATTTTGAATAATATTTCAGATAGAAGTTTGGTGCTTTTAGATGAAATTGGAAGAGGCACAAGTACTTATGATGGCATTTCGATAGCTTGGGCAATTAGTGAATATTTACATGAGTATCCAGCAAAGCCAAAGACTTTATTTGCAACACACTATCATGAGCTTAATGAAATGAGTGAAACGTTTAGTCGTATTAAAAACTTCAATGTTTCTGTAAAAGAACTAAAGGATAACGTGCTATTTTTAAGAAAATTGGTTGAAGGTGGTAGTGAGCATAGTTTTGGAATTCACGTAGCTAAAATGGCAGGTATGCCACAACAAGTTCTGCATCGTGCAAACAAAATTTTAAAGAAATTAGAGAAGTCTCATTCTAGTGAAGAGTTAACAGATAAGGTTAAATCGCTAAACAACGAAATGCAATTAAGCTTTTTTAATTTAGATGATCCTTTGCTTGAAAATATTAAAGAAGAGATTTTACATATTGATATTGATACACTTACGCCCGTTGAAGCACTTATGAAACTTAATGAAATTAAGCGCATGTTGATCAAGAAAAAACGCGCTTAAAAATAATTTTATTATTTCTTAAAAAAGGCTTTGGTTTTAGTAGAAATATTTTAAATTTGCATCCGCAATAGTGATATTGCACGTTCATTAAAAGACTGCGAAAGTAGCTCAGGGGTAGAGCATCACCTTGCCAAGGTGG
>NZ_CAXIBN010000132.1:0-8597 GCF_964021735.1 uncultured Wocania sp.
GTCAGTTCGAGTAATTCGACGCAGGAGAATTGTATCGAGAACTAAAACAACCCCGTAATTTCTCCATCATCATTAATATCAATATTTTCAGAAGCCGGATGCGCTGGTAACCCAGGCATACGCATAATATCGCCAGTAATCGGGATTAAAAAACCTGCACCAGCAGCGATTTCAATTTCTCTAACGGTAATGATGAAATCTTTTGGTCGCCCTAATAATTTTGGGTTATCAGATAACGATTTTTGAGTTTTAGCCACACAAATTGGTAACTGCTCTAAACCTAAATCGGCAATTTTTTTTAATTGTGCCTTGGCTTTCGCTGTATAGTCTACATGTTCTGCGCCGTAAATTTCTGTAGCAATGGTTTCTATTTTATTGGTAACGCTCGATTCCCATTTATATAAAGGTTTAAAGTTTGAGGTTTTCGATTCTACCACATCAATTACACATTGCGCTAATTCTAAAGCCCCTTCGCCACCTTTTGCCCAAACATCGGCCAAAGCCACTTTAATGCCTTTTGATGCTGCAAAATCTTTAATTAATTGTATTTCTTCATCACTGTCAGATACAAATCTATTAATAGCAATTACCGGTGCAACATTAAATTTTGTAATATTTTCAAGATGCTTTTCTAAGTTTGGAAGCCCGTTTTTAAGCGCATCAAGATTAGGTGTAGTCAACGATTTTAAATCGGCGCCACCATGATATTTTAAGGCGCGAATGGTTGTGGTAAGCACAACAGCTTTAGGTTTAAGTCCAGCACTTTGGCATTTAATATCAAAGAATTTTTCGGCACCTAAATCGAAACCAAAACCAGCTTCGGTTACGGTATAATCTGAATGCGACATCCCCATTAATGTTGCAATTACAGAATTGGTACCTTGTGCAATATTTGCAAAGGGGCCACCGTGAATAATGGCAGGATTGCCTTCTATAGTCTGTACTAAATTAGGTTTTATAGCATCTTTTAGTAAGGCTGCCATAGCACCTTCAGCTTTTAAATCTTTAGCATAAATGGGTGCTTTGTTGAACGTGTAGCCAATAAAAATTTTACCCAAACGCTTTTTGAGATCGGTTAAATTTTTGGCTAAACACAGAATAGCCATAATTTCTGATGCCGCAGTAATATCAAATCCTGTTTCTCTAGGAATACCAGATGTTGTGCCGCCCAAACCAACAATTACGTGCCTTAACGCACGATCGTTCATGTCTATAACACGTTTCCAGCCAACCGTTCTAGGGTCTATAAATAAGGAATTTGTTTTGCTTTGAATATTATTATCGATAATGGCAGACAATAAATTATGCGCTTTTTCAATAGCCGAAAAATCTCCTGTAAAATGAAGATTGATATCTTCCATAGGTAACACTTGTGAGTATCCGCCACCAGTTGCACCACCTTTTATACCAAAAATAGGACCTAAAGAAGGCTCTCTTAAAACCACTGTTGTTTTTTTGTTTAACCGATTTAAACCTTCTGATAAACCAATAGAAATTGTTGTTTTTCCTTCGCCTGCAGGTGTGGGAGAAATAGCAGAAACGAGGATTAAATTACTCTTGTCGGCATTTTGTTTATTTATGGCTTGCAGTGGTAATTTTGCTTTATACTTCCCATACATTTCGATATGTTCTGGGTCTATACCAAATTTTTTAGCAATGGTTGAAATAGGTTTAAGTGTAATGGTTTTTGCAATTTGTAAATCGGTCATAAAGTATAAATTTTAATTATCGAAATTTTAACATAGTTGTAAATATATTATATTTAGACGCCATATTTAGTGATTTTTGTCATATAAATAGCACTAAATTTATCGATTTGATAATTTATAAAATGAATTAAAAGAAATATGGCGCTTAATTAAGTGCTTCTTTATATACTTTTAGGCAACGTTCGCGTGCTATTTTATGATTTACAATTGGTGAAGGGTAGGTGAGTTCTTGAAAATCTGGTAGCCATGTATTTATGTATTCCAAATTTTTATCAAACTTCTTAATTTGAGTTGTGGGATTAAAAATTCGAAAATATGGTGCAGCATCCACACCGCAACCAGCTACCCATTGCCAGTTACCAATATTACTTGCCATATCGTAATCATGTAGTTTTTCGGCAAAATAGGCTTCGCCCCAACGCCAATCGATTAGTAAATGCTTACACAAAAAACTACCTACTAACATGCGTACGCGGTTATGCATAAACCCGGTTTGGTTTAATTGACGCATGCCAGCATCAACTAAAGGATAACCAGTTTTACCTTCGCACCATGCTTTAAATTCTACTTCGTTATTACGCCAAATAATGCGGTCGTATTTGGGTTTAAAACTTTTGGTTTGTGTCTGCGGAAAATGCCAAAGAATTTGCATAAAAAACTCACGCCAAATCAATTCTTGCCAAAATACCTCGTTGGTTTCTGCCATGGCTTTTTTTACCATATTGCGAATGCTTACGGTACCAAAACGCAAATGCGGACCTAATCGTGATGTACTATCTTGAGCAGGGAAATTTCGTGTGGCTTCGTAGGTTTGTATTAATTTTGGAGTGACTTGATAGGGTTTTATGCTTTGTTGGGAAGGCTCAAAACCAATATCTTTTAAACTTAAATTTGGAAGTGATTTGTTTGTAATTAAATGATCTAATAATTCTTCCGAATGGAAAGATTTAACATCAGAAGGTTTAAACGTGTCTTTCCAACGCTTCATGTATGGTGTGTAAACTAAATATGGCGTACCATCACTTTTAACAACCTCCTTTTTTTCAAAAACAACTTGATCTTTATAGGTTTTAAAGTCAATATTGTTGTTGTTTAAGAGCGTCTCAATTTCTTTGTCGCGTGTTTTGGCATAAGGTTCGTAATCATGATTAGTGTAAACGCTTTCTATGTTGTATTGTTCAATTAATTGTTTATAGATAGCCAAAGGTTTGCCATAAAACATAGCAATACCACTTTTATATTCATTACTAAGCTTTGTATTTATATTTTGAAGCGTTTCGTAAATAAAGGTAACTCGCACATCATTTTTTGGTAAGGTATCCAGTATTTCTGAATCGAAAATAAATATAGGAAGCACCTTATGTTTTCCTTTTAAAGCTTCAAATAATCCGTGATTGTCTTCTAATCTTAAATCGCGACGAAACCAAAATATGTTTACTGTTTTCTTCATTTATATAACTATTGTCGCATCGATTAATTTTTATAAAAATTGTGTCAAGATGCTTTTCTCGATGCAATCCCGATAAAAACGGAATTAATCGAACTGACATTTTAAATTAATATTTACCGAATAATACTTCTAATTTTTTTGTTCTGTAATTAAAAATTTCTTCCAGTTTTGGTTTAACTAAAATTGGATGAGCTAACTGACCAAGTAATCCAAAGGGAATTTTATAATCAATAATATCTTCCATTTCTACACCGCCATCAATTTCTTTAATAAAGTGTTTGTGGTGCCAAAGCGCATAGGGACCAAAGCGTTGTTCGTCAACAAAATAATGTTTGTCGACAACATGTGTAATTTCTGTAACCCATTTGGTTTTTATGCCTAAAACAGGTGTTACTATGTATTGAATAATCTGACCAGCAAACATAGGTCTGTCTGCTCCAGACAAAATATGGAAACCCATATAATCTGGTGTAATGGTTTTTAGGTTTTCTGGTGATGATAAAAAATCCCATGCCTCATCTAGAGTTATAGGTAAATTTTGTTTTTTATGGAGTCTGTAAATTTTCATAAAATTAGTTGTAGATAAGTATGTAGGCATTTAATGATGTAGCTATACATAACCATATAAAATAGGGGAGTATTAGCAAGCTTTTTGCTTTAAGCTCGTTTTTATAATCGAATAAAAATTTGGCAATAATACCAGTTAATAGGGTGATGCATATAAGTCCAAGAGTAATTAAATGTTGATTAAAGAAAATGTAATTCCAAATAATATTAAGTACAAACTGAATTAAGAATAAAATTTTCAACTTTGTATTTGGTATAATCTTATATAAAAGTGCCATATAGATTGAAAAACAAACCATTATGGTAGTCCAAGCTGCTCCAAAAACCCAACCTGGGGGCGTCCAAGGTGCTTTATTTAAATTCGTGTACCAATCGGTCTGTGGTCCATTATCCATAAGCCAACTTCCAATGGCTAAAGCTCCAAAATTTAGAATTAAGAATACGATAGTATATTTAAATAGTTTCATTTCTTGAAATTTTCAATTTGTTTAGCTATAACTTCTGCTTCTTCATACTTTTTGTCACTTTCAGAACGGTTAATACTTGATAATGTATGCCATTCTTTCATTAGTTTTTCATATTTCTCTTGTAGTTTTTCAACTTCAGTTTTCTTTTTAAACAATCCGAACATAGCTTTTTATTTTAGGTGTTTTGTGATTTTTGAATTTAACGGACTCGTTGCAGAGAAATAATAGTCTATTAGATTTCCATTAGTGTCAATTAAATATTTCTGAAAGTTCCATTTTACGGAAGAATTTATACGACCGTTTTTATTTTTTTGAGTTAACCATGTATACAAAGGATGTTGATTGCTCCCTTTTACATCTGCTTTTTCAGTTATTAAAAATGTAACGCCATAATTTATTTCGCAAAACGATTTTATAGCATTTTTGTTACCAGGTTCTTGTTTTCCGAATTGATTACATGGAACGCCAATAATTTGAAGTTTATCTTTATAAGTTTCATAAAGGTTTTGTAAGTCTTTATATTGAGGTGTAAAACCGCATTTTGAAGCTACATTTACAACAAGTATGTATTTACTTTTAAATTCTGAAAGATTTAAAGCTTTACCATCAAGTGTATTTATTTCAATATCATAAATAGAATCAGCATTTACTATTTTATTGCTTTCTCCTCTTGAAAATAAAGTAGCTATAAACGTTTTTATCGGATTCATATTTATATTTTAAAAGTTACAATACCGCAATCCATTTCGAATACTTGCCCAGACATAGAAGCTGCTTTATCAGATATTAAAAATACTGCCATATCTGCAACTTCTTCAGGATTTAAAAATCTTTTAAGTGGATGTCTTTCTGTAATGTTCTCTATCATTTTATCATTGCGTAACAGTTTAGAAGCTAGTTGCGTATCTGTGACTGTTGGTGCAATAGCATTGATGCGAATGGTTGGTGCTAATTCTGCGCCTAACGATTTCACTAAACCTTCTACACCAGATTTTGATGTTGAAATACTAGCATGAAATGGCATGCCTAGTTTCGCAGCTACAGTGCTAAAAAGTAAAATGGATGGTTTGTTTCCGGTTTTAAGTATGGGAAGATATTTTTGAATAACTTTTACAGCACCCAAAACATTGATTTCAAAATCGTTTTTGAAATCGTCGATACTTAATCGAGAAATAGGTTTTAGATTGATGCTACCTGGACAATAAATAAGTCCGTCGACAGTTTCAATTTCAGGTAAATTTTCTTGAATAACGTCGCAAGAAAAATGGTTTAAATTAACATGCTCTAAGTTAGGAGCGGTTCTGCTAATATTTACGACTTTACAGGAATTAACTAATTTGTTTATAATGGCATTACCAATGCCCTTACTTCCACCTACTACAATAATTGTTTTCATAATGGTTTCAGGGCATTTTTTTGTTTTTTATGGCCTGCCCTTTAGCCTTTTTTCAATTTTTTGTTTAATAACCGTTAAACGTTTCATCAGATCCATAATTTCAGGGTCTTTTTTCTCTTTATAAATAGTATTTAAACTTAATATTAACTCTTTTACTTCCCTAGACGATTCAATACGCTCACTTGTTGTTTTAAAGGTGTGTTTACGTTGTTCAAACTCTAAAGCTTTATCAATAATCTCCATAATTTTTAATCTTTAATCTAATTTAATAAGTATATATAAAACACTTATTTTCATAATTTGCCAATATAATAAATTATATGAGATTTATGTTTTTTAATAAGGTTTATTAAGTAAAATTTAATACTTTATTTTTTTAGAGTTATTTAACTGCTTGTTTAATCATAAATTAACAATTAATGCAAATATACAAAATGTTTAATATTTTTTTAAATAAGTTAAACAAAATAATTTATAGAGCTATAAGAATAATTTATGAGTCTTTAGAAAGTTCATCAATCATTCCTTTAAATATAATACCGTGAAACGGAAGTACGCTAAACCAATATAAACGCCCCAAAAGCCCTAATGGTCTAAATGTAGCGGTTTGTTTGAGCATACCATTTTCAATTTTAAATTCTAACCAAGCTTCACCTGGTAATTTCATTTCTGCATAAAGTAAAAGTTTTTGTTGAGCTTTATCAGCAAAAATAACTCTCCAAAAATCTAGCGCATCTCCAGCATGTAATTCTGTTGGGTTTGTACGACCTCTTCGTAAACCAATACCACCGAAAAGTTTATCAATATAGCCCCTAATACGCCATAAGAATGTACCATAATACCAACCTGTTTTACCGCCGATAGCCCAAATTTTATCGATTGTTTTTTTAGGATTATTTACAGAACGTTCTTTATAATCTTTAAAGCAGCCATATTTAGGCACATTAATGTATTTGTGTAAACTATTGCGTAATCTACCACTGCTAACCATAGAGTCTTTCCAGCTGGAAATTATACTGTTTTGTTCTATTTTTTCAAAAGCTAATGCAACGGCTTGTTTGTAAGTAAGTGGCTTTACATTTAATATTTTATTGATATTACTGGGTTTTCCAATAATTTGAACACCCATGCTATCTACCAAAGTTGATGCTAGCTTGTAAGATGTAGAGGTTACAAAATATAACCAGTAAGACGATAATTTTGGTGTCATTACTGGTACAGTTAAAATGTAGCGTTTTAAATCTCGTACTTCAGCAAATTGCAATAAGAGTTGTTTGTAGGTTAAAACTTCTGGACCAAAAACATCATACGATTTATTGTAAAGTATTTTATTTCCTGCAGCACTAGATAAAAAAGTTAAAACATCCCTTACTGCAAGTGGTTGTGTTTTAGTGTCTAACCACTTAGGGGCAATCATAAATGGTAATTTTTCGACTAAATCTCGTATAATTTCAAACGATGAACTCCCAGAACCTACTATTATTCCAGCTTTAAAAATTGTTGTCGCATAGTGTTTTGATGCCAAAGTATGCTCAACATTTAATCTTGAACGTAAATGTTTCGACAACTCATCTTCATTTGTTATACCACTTAAATAAATAACCTGTTTTACTTGGGTTTTTTCTAATTGGCTTTTAAAATTTATAGCACAACGTTCTTCAAGAGATTCAAAACTTTTTGAAGAATTAGACATAGAATGTATTAAATAATACGCTACATCAATGTCCTTTGGAATGTTTTTAAGAGTTTCAGTTTTTAAAAAGTCTACTTCAACTATATCTATTAATTCTTCCTCTGTATAACTCTTGTCTGCACGAAGTTTATCTCGAACACAGCAAACCACTTGATGTCCTTCGTTTATTAAAAAAGGAATAAGTCGTTTACCAATGTAACCTGTTGCTCCTGTTACTAGAATTTTCATGTAATAGCTTTTTATGAGGATTAGACGAATTATAGTTAACTCGAAGACTTATATTTTAATTTGCTGTTTGCTAATAAGTTTTTGTAAAGATAATAAATGTTTAATTTTTTTTAATAAAAATTAAACAAAATTTTAAATATTATTAACAACAATTATCCGTTTTAACTAATTTACAGCTAGAAACTGCAGCAATTGTGCCTAAAATAGGAGCTGTAATATAAAGCCACAAATATTGAAAATTACCTGTAAATAAAGCAGGAGCAATAGAGCGAATAGGATTCATAGAAGCTTTAGTTATAGGGCCAGCAAACATAGCTTCTAAAAGTATAACACCACCAATAGCTATACCTGCCATAGTACCAATTTCTTTACTTCCAGTAGAAACATTAATAATAACTACCATTAAAAAGAATGTTAATAAAAACTCTAAAACAGCGGCTTTGTAGGGGGGAAATCCATTGGTTGGGGTAGTTTCACCTAAAAACTGACTTTCTGGAAATAAGAACCACAAAATAAAGATAGCTAAAAAAGCACCTATAAACTGCGAGATTATATATTTAGGAACTTGCTTCCATGCAAATTTTTTTGCAACTGCGAAACCAATAGTTACTGCGGGGTTAAAATGCGCTCCAGAAATTTCGCCAAAAGCATAAATCATTGCCATAACAATAAGCCCCCATGTTATGGCTACTCCTACGTGTGAAATGCTTCCGTTTGTAATTTCATTTATTGTCATGGCTCCACAACCACAGAATACCATGGCAAATGTACCTATTGTTTCAGCATAATATTGTTTCATTAGTAATAATTTATTTGCGTTAAAGATTGTGTTCTACGACTATACTCAGGATAAACTTCATCCTTTTTTGTTTTTTAAAAAAGATATAGCGTAAAACCTAATCCTTATGAGTTACGTCATAATTAATATAATGCAAATATACAATCCCTTATTTTAAGCTTTTGTTAACAATAAAAGATATTGTATTGCTTAATTTTATAGAATTACAAATAATTATTTGATTAACTAATAAAAACTTAAAATGAAAAAACTACTATTAATTTTAATGGCATTTACAATGGCTTACTC
>NZ_CAXIBN010000133.1:0-8534 GCF_964021735.1 uncultured Wocania sp.
TTGTTTCAAGATTAGCTTAATATTGCTTGTTTTTTAACTCAGTTCTTTGTTGGCAAATCGTTTTTATTTCAGTTGTTTGTTTTCGCAAAGGTCAAATTCAGTCTTGGTTTTTAAAAATTCCACTATACAATCTGTTTTTCCAAGTTTCAAGAAGGTTGAATTATTTTCGATTTCGTCAATATCTTTATAGAATAATCCGAAAATATATTTTTTCCTCAATTTCAAATATGCTTCGCTTCCAGGTCCAGCGAAATATTCTTGATTGGCATAAATAATTTCATAGTTATTTATTTCCCAAGAATTGTATCTTTTTTCAGTCTGCGAAAAATCTCGGACAAACTCAAAGAAAAGAATTAGTAATCCGATTCCAATTGTTATAAAAGTTAATAAAATCCGAGCTCCTAATTTTTTTGAATGCCAGAAAATAAATCCAATACAAACAATTAAATTCAGAATGGAAATTGTATAAATATCTGAGTAGGCAAAATTCAATTCAGATTTATAAATTAGTAATTCAGCAACTACTATAATTATCAAAATAATTGCTAAAATGTCTTTAGTTCTCTGTTTCATCAAATGTTTGCCAATGCTCAATTGATATGAAATCGTTTTAATGTTTTATATCAGCAGTTAAACGAAGTTATGCTTTTTTTCTGACAAAGTAAAGTTTGTATAATATAGATTATTCAATAAATTTTATTTGTTTCCAATCAAATGAAATCGAATCATTTTGTTGAGGTTTTCCAGGTGTACTTCTTCCTTCAACAATATATTTGGTAAGCAAGGATTTTAATTCTTCTACTTTTTCGGTATTCAATGCTATTACATTATGAGTTTCACTCGGATCTTTTTCTAAATTATAAAGCTGATATTTAGGTAAAGAATCGATAGCCGTTTTATCATCAGGTCGTGGAAAACTCCAACCACCAGAACCTGCACACATAATAAGTTTCCATTCGTCTTTTCTAATAGCAAAACTTCCGTTAATGGAATGATGAATGGTTGCTTCTCTAAACGGCTTACTAAGTTTTTTTTGATTAAATATTGGCATTAAACTATAGCTGTCTTCGGCTTCGTTGTCTAAGAGTTTGTGTCCAGAAATTTCGGCGCAAGTTGCCATAAAATCGGTTGTACAAATGGTTTCTTTTGATGTGACACCTTGCTTTATTTTATTTGGCCATTTAACTATAAAAGGTACACGATGTCCACCTTCAAAAATATCGGCTTTATGTCCACGATATATATAACTCGGATTATGGTTTTTTGCTTTTAAAACGTCATAATCTGCTTGTGGAGAACATCCATTATCACTTGTAAAAATAACAATAGTATTATCTTCAATTCCAGCTTGTTTTAAGGTTTTGGTAAGTTGCCCCATGTAAGCATCAATCATCATGGTAAAATCTGCATAAGGATTTAAATTGCTCTTACCCAACCATTCTTTGGTAGGTAAAATGGGTGTATGTGGAGATGGTAGTGCTAGATATAAGAAAAATGGATTATCATCTTTAGCTTTTTCGGCGATGTATTCAAATGATTTTCTGAAAAAATTAGGCGTAACATCATCATGAATAAAATCTTTTGAAGTTGGCCCTTTTCGCCACCATGAATATTTGCCAGTGTTTTCTGTAATTGAATCAGGTGCTATTGTAATATTTCCATTTTCAACATAAACATAAGGAGCCATATCTAACGAACCAGAATGCCCATAAGCATAAGCAAAACCTAAATCGTTTGGGCCATTTTTTATAGGTTTTGTAAAATCTATATTATCAAAATCTGTAGCATTCCAACCACTCCCTAGGGTTGAATCCTTGTGTTTTAAAGCCCAGTTCCAACCTAAATGCCATTTTCCTATAAATGCGGTGTGGTACCCTTGTTTTTTTAATATGGAAGCTACCGTGCTTCTTGAGTTTGGAATTAATGCTTTTGATGTTCCTGTAAGCACACCACTTTTTAATGTGCTTCTCCAATTGTACCGCCCTGTTAAAATACTATATCGGGTTGGTGTGCAAACCGCCGATGAGGTATGCGCATCAGTAAACTTGATGCCGTCACTAGCTAATTGATCAATATTTGGAGTTTTTATTTGTCCGTTTTCATTAAAGCTAGATATATCGCCGTAGCCTAAATCGTCAGCCAATACATAAATAATATTTGGTTTTTGCTCTACTTCCTTTGTTGGTTTATTACAACCTATAATATTAAAGAGTATGAAAAAAAGTAGAACTAGTGCAGAGTTCTTCATGCTGTTTCTAGTTAAATACTTTACTTAAAAAAGACTCAATACTAGATTTGTTGGCACGTATAAGTTCCGCTTTTGCATTAACGATATCACTCTTTTTTTTGTCTTGTGAGAGTTTAAATTTGCCTTCCCAATCGGTAATATCAATCTCAAAACCTTTAATGTAATTAATTAAACCGTGCATTCGTGGATTGCCTATTTCTAGTTTGAATTTATGGTCTGGAGCTTCAAGTAAATTAGTCATATCTACTAAACTTTGTTTTATTTTTTTTTCATCGTGTATCTTGGTTACAGTTCCTTTTAAATGTACTTTTATGTAATTCCAAGTAGGTAATTGTGTGGTTGTATAAACACTTGGAGAAATGTAACATTGTGGTCCAGAAAAAATAATAGTTACTGGATTATTATCTTTAAGTAATTCTGCTTGTGGGTTATACTTATCTATATGCCCAATCAGCTTTCCACTTTCATTATAGACTAAAGGAATATGCGTTACTAAAGGCGCATTGTTTTTTACAGAAATAACAGTTGCTAAAGGATAGGTTTTAATCACTTCAATCATGTGATTAATATCGGATTCTTGATGGTGCTTTGGGGGGTAATTCATAACTATTAAACGCCAAATTGAGTTAAATGATGATCTAAATGTTTGTATTGCATTTTGCCCCATTGCTCAGGAGTAAAATTTCCAAAAAGCGGATGCGTAGGCCAACTTGTTTTTTCTTTTAATTGAGAAAATTCATTAATAACATGTGTCAATTTTTCTTTTTGACTTGCAAATTCTTTAGAGTCTGTTATTCTAAATTCTCTTACGGTTCCTAAATTTTTTTGCCAAGGCTTATCATTGTACATAGCAGATTTAAAAAGCTTAAACATAATCTTTTTTGCAAAACCAATTTTTGTATGTAATTGTAAAGTACCATTGGCAACTTCTAATGGTTTTTGGCAATGTGTAAGCATTTGAGCAACATTCATTTTGCCCCAATTGGGTTGCGATGTTTCATTTAAGTTTTGTATTCTGCTTAAAATGATTTGCTGAGTTTCAGTTTCAAATAAAGACTTCATATTTCATATTTTAATTTAAAAAAGCATTCAAGGTAGAATCTTGAGTACCTGTTGAAATTGTTATTCCCGTGAAATCGAAATATTTATGAATTCATTTTTATAAAATATTAAACAATGAATAAAACGGGAATCTAAATAAAGTGTTTTACTAAAATACTTTATTTATACTTAAAATTTACAATAATTATAGTTACTTCAATATAAGTAATAGTATATTCTTTTGTGTCAAAGATAATCTACTCTATAATTTTCTTCGTTTTCTTATAAAACAAAAATCAAAAAATTATGTAGATTTATCAAATGTCTGAAAAACCATCATCATTTTCAATAAAAAATTGGGCACAAGACGATCAACCCCGAGAGAAATTACTTTATAAAGGCAAGTCTGCCTTAAGTGATGCTGAGTTAGTTGCTATTTTAATTGGTTCGGGTAACAGAGAAGAAAGTGCCGTGGCATTATGCAAACGTATTTTGTCAAGTGTAGATAATAATTTAAGCGAGTTAGGGAAGCTGTCTGTTGAACAACTAATGGAATTTAAAGGTATTGGAGAAGCAAAAGCCATAACTATTACTGCTGCGATGGAATTAGGACGACGACGAAGAGGAGGTGAGGCTTTGGAGAAAAATAAAATTACGTCCAGCACGTCGGTTTTCGAATTGATGCAACCTATTATTGGCGAGCTGCAACACGAAGAATTTTGGATTATTTATATGAATAATTCTAATAAAGTGATTCAAAAGAATCAATTAAGTAAAGGCGGCATTACAGGCACTTTGGTTGATGTGCGCTTGGTGCTTAAAAATGCATTACAGCTAGGAGCCACAGGTTTAATTTTAACTCATAATCATCCATCTGGAACTTTAAAACCTAGTGAAGCTGATAAACAAATCACTCAAAAATTAAAAGTAGCAGCTGAAAGTTTAGATATAAAAGTGTTAGATCACTTAATTATAACAGAAAAAGCATACTTTAGTTTTGCTGATGAAGCATTTCTTTAAAAATGCAAAAATATTAAAGCTCAAATTTCAAATTCCAAAAATAGAAAACCTTTGGAATTTATTTTTTTTAAATTTTAGAATTTACATTTATAAAATGTTATTAGTATACACTCATAAAATATCACCAAGAATAAAATATGTTTTCAAGCATATTTTCACAAGAGTATTGGGTATTGATGTTTCGTTTACCACAAAAATTGAAAAATTTATTGCGCACGATAGTTTAAAAATGTCGTATACAAAACAACAACTAGGTAATGAGTTTTTTATTAAGAGCCACGATATTTTATTCGAGCAAGGTTTATCGGATGTAGAAATACATATACATGATTGGGATGAAACTAAAGGCTTTTTTTTTAATGGTGAAAAGAGCGCTATACCGTTTGATATTTTTGCTTCTTCATTTTACTTGTTATCTAGATACGAAGAATATTTACCACAAGTAAGAGACGAATTTGGGCGTTTTTTAGCTACCGAAAGTATTGCGTTCAAACATGGTTTTTTACATCAACCTGTTGTAGATATTTGGGCGTTTAAGCTCAAAGATGCTTTACAAAATCATTTCCCTGATTTTAATTTTCCTAAAAGAGTATATAGTATAAAACCAATAATAGATGTACCGAGTGCCTATAATTATAAACTAAAAGGCATTATGAGAACTTGGGGTGGCGCTGTTAAAGATTTGCTACAATTAAAATTTAAAAGTTTTTATAATAGATTTATGGTGATTTTTGGTTTAAAACATGATCCGTTTGATACTTTTAAATACATTATAAATAAACAAAAGCAAAGCCGTTTTAAGTTCGTGTTTTTCTTTTTAATTGGGGCGTATTCTACTTACGACAAAGGTATTAATGCCAATAAAAAGAAATTTATATCGCTTATTAAACAAGTAGCAGATTACTGCATTGTTGGATTAAAAACATCTTTTTTTGCAATTGACAATATATTAATTTTAAAGAAAGAAAAGTTACAAATAGAGGCTATTATAAACACCTCTTTAACAGCTTCAAGACAATCGTATTCAAAACTTAATTTGCCTGAATCTTACAGAAATCTTGTAGAATTAGAAATTAAAGAAGATTACACCATGGGTTACATAAATCATATAGGTTTTAGAGCAGGATCTTGTACACCATTTTTGTTTTACGATTTAGATTACGAAGTGCAAACACCTCTAAAAATACACTCGTATCATCTTATGGATTATGCCTTGTTAAAAATACAATCATTATTAGATAAAAAGAAAGCTTTAAATGAAATTATAAATGAAATAAAAGAGGTGAACGGAGAATTTGTTCCTGTATTTCATAACTATACATTTAGTAACGAACCACGTTGGAGAGGGTTTAAAGACTTGTTTAATATTATTTTAGAATCAGTAAATGAAGATTAAAGGTATTACAGATATATTTTTTGATTTAGATCATACACTTTGGGATTTTGATAAAAACTCAGCACTAACATTCCATAAGATTTTTGAGATGAATAATATTGATGCTAATTTGAATGAATTTTTATCGTATTACGAACCTATAAACTTAAATTACTGGAAGCTCTACAGAGATGAAAAAATAGATAAAGAGTCATTGCGTTTTGGGAGATTGAATGATGCTTTTAATGCAATAAATCTTACTATAGAAAAAGATGTAATAAATAAACTTTCAGAAGATTATATTACATATTTAAGTAGTTTTAATCATTTGTTTGAAAATACTTTTGAAATTTTAGATTATTTAAAATACAGTTATAACCTCCATATTATAACAAACGGATTTAGCGAAGTGCAGCAAGGTAAAATGGAAAATGCTAACATAAATCATTATTTTAAAACCGTGACTAACTCTGAGTCGGTAGGTGTTAAAAAACCAAATCCTAAGATTTTTAACTATGCACTAAAAGTTGCAAATGTAAATGTAGACCAATCAATAATGATTGGAGATAATTATGAAGCAGATGTACTTGGAGCACTAAATATTGGAATGGATGCTATTTTTTTTGGTACTTATAACGATAAGCTAGAAGCAAGAGTTAAGCAAATTGACAACCTAATTCACCTCAAGAAATATTTGTAGCTTCATAATATGTTTATGGTATTATTCGTTTAACTTAACCTATGATAAAGAAAATTGTTAAATACTTAGCTGTAGCTGCCTTTTATGGTTTTTTTATAACTTCATGTACTGAAGAGGTAGACTTTAATCAAGCAAAGGATTTAACGTTAGAACCTATTTTAGCTTCAGATTTAATTTTTTTTAATGCACCAGCTACTAAATTTTTTATTGACGGTAGTGAATTAAGTACTATTAGAGATTCTGTTATTATTGATTTATTTAATCGCGATTTTGTTGTAGATAATGTAGTTAAGGCAGAATTCGTTTTTGAAACTACGAACTCTATTAATAGAGCATTTAGTGTTCAAATTGACTTTTTAGATGATACAGATTTGCTCAAGCATTCTTTTACAATTTCTTCCCTAGCGTCTCCAACTAATACAGATATTGTATCCACGCATACTGAAGTATTTGAAAATACATTACTTGATGCTTTAAAAGCGTCAAATAAGGTAATATTGACTGTGCAGGCACTATCTGGAGGGTCGCCTCTTAATGATAATACACCTGGAAGAATCCAATTAAAATCAAAAGGTATATTCTATTTAAAAATTGAAGAATCTGAATGAGAAAAGCTAGTTTGTTATTTGGTTTAATAACCTGCTTGTCTTTTTCGCAGAATAAACAAGTACTTTATGGTTTTTCAGAATTGCCACAATCATTACTACAAAATCCTGGTGGGCAAATAAAAAATGATTGGTATTTTGGCATACCACTACTTTCTCATATTCATGTAAATGGTGGGTCGTCTGGAATATCTGTCTACGACCTTTTTGCTAAAGACGGAGTTGATTTCAATGTAAAGCTTCAAAATGCAGTAAATAAAATGAAGTCAACAGATTTTTTTATATTTAATCAGCAACTTGAAATATTTTCTGCCGGATTTGCAATGGGACCTAGTTATAAAAAAAAAGAATATTTAAGTTTTGGTTTATATCAAGAAACAGATTTTATAGCCTATTTTCCTAAAGATATTGCAGTTTTAGCTTTAGAAGGAAATGCAAATAATATTAACAGACGGTTTAACTTAAATCATGTAAATGTTAATGCCGAAGTTATTTCAGTCTTACACGTGGGATACAACAAAAAAGTTAACTCAAGTTTTACTTATGGGGTAAGAGGCAAGATATATTCAAATATTATCAATTTAAATTCAACAAATAACAAAGGGGTGTTTGTTACTATTCCAGGAGAAAACAATTTTTATAATCATATTTTTAATTTAGATTTAGAGTTAAGAACATCTGGGTTGAATAGTATAACTGAAGAGGATTCAGATTTTTCAGGAAAAGATTTAGTTAAACGTACATTATTAGGGGGGAATTTGGGTTTGGGTTTTGATATAGGTTTTACTTATAATTTAACAAAGCAGTGGTCTTTAGATGCCAGTTTATTGGATGTTGGTTTTGTTAGACACAGTAAAGACATAAAAAACTATGTAGTAGATGGTGTTTATAGTTTTGAAGGGATAAACCCGCTTTTTCCAGAAACAGATACCGGGCAAACAGCCGAAGATTATTGGAATGAAGTAGGTGAAGACTTTGAAGACCTGTTTGAATTGGATAGCACTGCAACAAAGTACACTACTTGGCGACCTGTAAAATTAAATGCATCATTAAATTATTCGTTTGGTAAGAAGCAAAGTGAAGATTGTAATTGTTTAAAAGAAGATAATGGTTATTTAAATGCAGTAGGGATGCAACTCTATGCGATTAATAGACCTAAGCAACCACAATTAGCTTTAACAGCTTATTATTACAGAAGATTATTTAATAATTTAAGAGTTAAAGCTACTTATACTATAGATTCTTATTCATTTAATAATGTAGGTTTAGGTATATCTACCCATTTAGGAGGTTTCAATTTTTATGTAATGGCAGATAATTTTTTACAATATAAAAACATTTATAATGCACAAAGTGTATCTTTACAATTAGGTTTTAACTATATATTTAATAAAAAATAAACATTAAGCCTAAATTTTTAATACACATCAAGAAGGATTATATCAAGATGTTGAATTTGGCATAAAAAAATAAATTTATAAACACATGACAACTAAATTATTAACAACACTTATAGCTTGCTTTATTATTACAAACGTATTCTCT
>NZ_CAXIBN010000134.1:0-8352 GCF_964021735.1 uncultured Wocania sp.
CGCATCACACCATTTCTAACGTTGCCTTAGTTGGTGGAGGTAGTTTTCCGCAACCAGGAGAGATTTCTTTATCACACAATGGTGTTTTGTTTTTAGATGAATTGCCAGAATTTAAGCGTGATGTTTTAGAAGTTTTACGTCAACCGTTGGAAGATAGAGAAGTTACCATTTCGCGTGCTAAATTTACGGTAACTTACCCCTCGTCGTTTATGTTGGTGGCAAGCATGAACCCAAGTCCAGGTGGCTATTTTAACGATCCTGATGCGCCAGTAACCTCAAGTCCAGCAGAAATGCAACGGTATTTAAGTAAAATTTCTGGTCCGTTACTGGATAGAATAGATATTCATATTGAAGTCACTCCCGTTCCTTTTGAAAAACTGAGTGATGATAGAAAAGGCGAAACCTCGGTGGATATTAGAAAACGTGTTACCCAAGCTAGAATAATTCAAACCAATCGTTTTAAGGATTCTGAGAGGGTGCATTATAATGCACAAATGAATACCAAGCAAATTCGTAAACATTGTGTGTTAGACGACGCATCAAAGCAATTACTAAAAACCGCAATGGAAAGATTGAATTTATCGGCACGTGCTTATGACAGAATATTAAAAGTGTCGAGAACGATTGCTGATTTAGAAGGTGTTGATGAGGTAAATGGCTCGCATATTAGTGAAGCGATTCAATATAGAAGTTTGGATAGAGAAGGTTGGTTAGGGTGAAACATCCAAAAATTATGAAGATGAAATATTAAAAATTGCTTCTAAAGAAGTATATATAAATGGAATAAATTGATAAAAAATATATTTGATGGAACCTATTACAATTACAGCGGCAATATTAAATCAATTTCAAACATCAGCTATTGTTAGTACTTTGATTGGGGGAATAATAGGGAATCGATCAGACGCACTTTTATGTAAAAGCACAAAAAAAGTATATCAAAAAATTAGAAATACAATAGGAGAACCCTTTAACCACGATATTCAAAAATCTGTTCGAAAATCTTATCTTAAATCAACTTTAATTGTTGTTAATCATATCAAAAAAAACTATCAATGGTATGATAGCATTGCAAATGATAAAAATCCAGCTGATATTAGGCATATATCCAATTATTTAAAAAAGGAAATTAATTTACTAGATAGAAATAATATTAGGTTTCCAAATTTGGATGTAGACGAAGAATATCAAAAATTACTATTTCCTATTGGAAAAACTTCAGAGAATAGAATCCCAGATATAGTTAAGCTTATAAAGAAAAGTGTTTTTAAAGAATTAAAAATTAATGGTTTAAGAGTAGAATTAGCACTTGAGCAATCTATTGAAGATGGTTGGAATGATGATGGTAAGTTAATGAGTTGGTATGATCTTACTTGTGCTTTTTTTAGAGAAGAATTAAAAACAAATCCTCGCATTTCTACATTTATTCAAACAGAATACTTAGATATAATAAGTTTAGATATTAAAGATGTAAAGTTCCAAATTGAGAATATACTTAAACCTTTAGATTCATTTGTTAAAGAATATAAATCTTATTTGTCTAAAATAGATGAGATTTTAAATATTACTAAAAATATAGAATCAACCGTTGTTGATACTAGTGAAACTACCATCGAGATTAGTCAGAAAATAACAGAAATCAAGGAGTTGTTAGATGTAACTAATAATGGAGCAACTGAAAATCTGGATCAAATTGAACCACCACAAGTTATAAGTATTAACACTTTTTCAGATGAAAATTTGCTTGAGGTATTAAGTTTTTTTGAAAAAAACATAAACGAAAAAAAATTAAGTGAAGAAGAATTAGCAGATATTTATGATACGAAAGCAAAATTATATGCTACAATTTTCAAAGATTTTGATAACCAACTTGAAACTAAATATAAAGACAAATTATCTGGAGTAATTTTTGATCGGATAATATCCTTTAAAGAAATTGAAAAAACTGATTTTGATACAATTCAGTCTATACGAAATAATAAAAAATATAATTATAAAGATCGTTCACTTTTAGTTAGCGGAATTTCAATAGGCGTTCTTAATAATTTTGATTCTTCAAAAATAAATTTGCTTATTGATTTTTTAACAGATTTTGAGGAAGATGTATGGCAAAAAGCATTAGTAGGATTAATTCTTTGTCTTTTAAAATATGATAATCGTTTAAGTCTTTTTCCTGAAATATCTAAGCGTTTAGTTGAATTAAAAAAGGTTAGTAAAATACAAAAAGGCATTATTTATATTGAAAGAATTTTGAGATACCGTTCGTTTAGCCCAAAAGATGTTTTTC
Source organism: uncultured Wocania sp. (assembly GCF_964021735.1). NCBI lineage: Bacteria > Pseudomonadati > Bacteroidota > Flavobacteriia > Flavobacteriales > Flavobacteriaceae > Wocania > uncultured Wocania sp. The sequence goes on from NZ_CAXIBN010000134.1 coordinate 2,288, forward strand.
AAAATAACAAAAGACAGTTTATAATTACACTTCAAGGGGTTTTTGGTAATACATTAGAATTTGACAAGAAGGATTTAAAAGACATTAAAAAAATAATCGATAACAAGCTTGAGTTCCATGAAGATCATATCATGTCTAAAGTTGTCGATTACGATAAACTTACTCAGTTTTATAGCAAATACTCCGAAAAAGATTCATTTACTGCTACTTTTGGAGAATATTTTAATTGTTTAGATTATAATACATATGTCGAATTATATGAATTAAATCCGTTGCAATTTAAAATGGATTCTGAAATCTTTAAAGAACCAAAAAGTTGGTTTATCCCTTTTGATGATGATGAGAAAATTAGGGATATTATGATTAAAAACTTTACTGTTCCAAGTATAGACATAGGTGATTTTATTGACTGTTTAAAAAGATGTTATTTTTTAAGCGATATAGACAAAAACTATATTATAGTTAATATTAAATCATTCTCTGAAGACTTTATAAATGTTGTTTATATAATGGCTAAACATGAAGAGGAAATATTTCAAAGATTTAATACTAAATCTAAATTAGAATTATCTTTAAATAAAATCATACGAGAACTTTATCGTTTTAGGCAGCTTTCAATAATCCCAAGTAATGAAAATATATTTAGAGACAAATTATCAATATATGATAAAACACTTTTAGATAAAATTGGTGATAAACTAACAAATATAAAAATTAAGGCTAAACATCATTTTGATAATAGATTGTATATAGAGTCATTAAAAATATTAGAAGAGTCTAAAATAATTAATAACGATTACGAAATCCTAGAATTATATGCATTAAATAATTTTTATCTTAAAAGATATGATGAGTCTAAAGTGTTTATTGAAGAGATTCTAGTGTCATTAAAAAAGACCAAAAACCTTGACAGGAAAGCATACTGGTTCAAAAAACTTAATTCAGTTTATTTTAATTTAAAAGACTATGATGAATATGAAAAATACCTTAATAAAGAAATAGTAACAAGAGAAGATGTTTTTGCCAAAACTATAGCAGAAAATAATAACAATGATGAATTAATAATGGGTAAGGCTATAGATTTAGCGTCGGCGTATTTTTCTCTAAGCGTTAATTATTGGAATATACATAAAGATGTATATCAAAGTATTGTCTATTTTTTAAAGTATTTAAAAACTTTTTTAAATATATCTACAATCAATAGCGAGCAATTATTAAAACTAACTAATCAAAATAGAAAAAGTATAATTAGTCTTATTTTAATATATCTAGAGAACGAAAATTTAAAAGTAAATACTAAACGATTAGAGGCTTATATTAATGAAAATTTAGAATCAGATTTTCAAAAAAAACTAAATGATTTATTTTGTAATGTTAAAGAAATAAATGAATTAGAAGGCAATAAAATTGTTTTTAATAATGATGAAGTTGCCCCAGAAGTAATTAAGCACATAGAGTTACTCTACAATACACTACTACCAATAGCTAAAAATGTACTAGAAGGTGAAAATGAATTTACTAAAATTGCTGTGCCATTTAACATAGATAAAAAAGGAACTTTTGATGTTAAATTAGTTTTAGATGAGGTTATAGAAAAAAAGGAAAAATACCTCTTAGAAGAACTTGCTTCAATTTTATATACAGGAATAAAAAATGATTTTATAGAAAAAGCATTTAATGTATTTATTAAACAAATTTGTAATGAAAAAGCTGAACCACATTATTCTATTGAAGAGATAAGATCTAGTCTAAATTCGTACATAGAATATGCAAAACTGCCCACTACAGAAAATGAAAATACTACAGATGAATAAAATTATTTAGAAGATATTGAACCGAAAATAGCTCACATATTAGTCAAGCGATTCAATATAGGAGTTTGGATCGTGAGGGTTGGTTAGGGTAAAACCTATGTATTTATTGATACGATATTTATAATTTAGTAGAACGCATTGTAATTTACTTTGTATAGAGGTTTATATTTATTTAGGTAAGTAAGAAAATCCATATCCTCTAAAAAAACGACTGTTTAACGAAAAGAAAGGGATTGACATATAAAAAAAGCTACTTTTATTCCCTCATAATAGTAGCTAATTATTAGTAGTTTTATATGCTAAATGGTTTTGTTGCTTAAAACAATTATTAAGCTGATTAAATGACTAAACAACCTATAGTTAAGTATTATATCTCACTTCTTTTTATTCTCTTTTTTTTAATTACTAAATCACATAGTACAACACTACTAGGAACAACCCCTTTCATTACAACTTGGAAAACAGACAATCCAGGGACTTCAAATAATAATCAAATAACAATTCCAACTACTGGAGGAGGATATAATTACACGGTAGATTGGGGAGATGGTACACCTACAACAGTTGAAACTGGAGATGCTACCCATACCTATGCTACTCCAGGTATTTATGCAGTTAGTATTACGGGTAATTTTCCTAGAATTTATTTTAACAATATAGGGGATAAGGATAAAATATTGACTATAGAGCAATGGGGGGATAATCCATGGTCATCTATGGGGGCAGCTTTTAGTGGTTGTAGCAATTTACAAGGGAATTTCACGGATAGTCCAGATTTATCAAATGTTACCGATATGAGTTTTATGTTTTATGGTGCCAACTCATTTAATCAAGATATAGGTAATTGGAATGTAAGTAATATTATAAATATGCAGACCATGTTTAATAATGCTATTTTATTCAACCAAGATATAGGTAGTTGGGATGTAAGCAATGTTACAAATATGGTAGACATGTTTGGAGGTGCTAGTTCATTTAACCAAGATATTGGTAATTGGGATGTAAGTAGTGTTACAAATATGTCTGGTATGTTTGCTAGGGCTAGTATATTTAATCAAGATATTGGTAGTTGGGACGTGAGTAATGTTATAAATATGCAGGCTCTGTTTAATCTAGCTAACTCATTTAATCAAGATATAAGCAATTGGAATGTTGGTAATGTAACTAATATGCTTGGAATGTTTATGAGAGCTAACTCATTTAATCAAGATATAAGCAATTGGAATGTTGGTAATGTAACTAATATGCAGTGGATGTTTTTAAGTGCTACTTCATTTAATCAAGATATTGGTAATTGGGATGTAAGTAATGTTTTAAACGCTGCAAGTATGTTTGAAGGCGTTACACTTTCTACGGTAAATTATGACGCTTTATTAATTGGCTGGGATACTCAAAACTTAAATTCAAATGTTTATTTTCATGGAGGTAATAGTAAATATTGTGCAGGAGCCTCAGCAAGAGCAAACATGATTAGTAATGACGGCTGGAGTATTATAGATGGAGGAATTGCAGCTCCATCTATAAATGACCTTGCAAATCAAAATGTTTCTGGTAATTTCATTTTACCAATTATTACAGGAGTAGATCTTATAGGTAATGAAGCTTATTATACAAGCACTAATGGGACAGGCACGGCTTTTAATGAGGGAGATATTATTAATTATTCTGATTTCTCTAGTTATCCAATCACACTTTATATTTATGGTGGAACTAACGCTAGTTGTAGTTCTGAAGAGGATTTTCAATTAGTAATTACTAAACCTAGTCTGCCATTTATTACTACATGGAAAACGGATAACCCAGGAGAGTCAGCAAACAATCAAATAAAGCTTCCAATTTTTAGTGGAGGGAATATATATTCTGTTGATTGGGGGGATGGTACACCTGTAACAAATGAAGTGGGGCAGCCTACGCATACTTATATTACACCTGGTATTTATACCGTTAAAATTATAGGAGATATTCAAGCCATCATTTTTAATGATACTGGAGATAAGGATAAAATATTGACCATAGAGCAGTGGGGTAGTAATCAATGGTTTACTATGTTTGCGGCTTTTCATGGTTGTAGTAATTTGCAAGGAAATTATCTTGATAGTCCAGATTTGTCTATTGCTACATCTACAGAATATATGTTTTCTTTAGCAAGCTCATTTAATTACAATGTGAATGATTGGGACTTGAGTAATATTACAAATATGGAAGGTATGTTTTCGGGAGCGACTTCATTTAACCAGAACTTAAGTAATTGGGATGTAAGTAATGTAGTCAATATAGCATTTGCTTTTAATAATGCTATAGCTTTTAATCAAGATATTGGTGGTTGGAATGTTAGCAACGTTACTAATATGGGGGCTACATTTGCAGGAGCAACATTATTTAATCAAGACATAGGTAATTGGGACGTTAGCAGTGTTAATAATATGGAGTTTACGTTTTTTGAAGCAACTTCATTTAATCAAGACATTAGTATTTGGGATGTAAGTAATGTGCAAATAATGGAAGCTATGTTTGCTCGTGCTACATCATTCAACCAAGATATAGGAAGTTGGAATACTAGTAATGTAAATGATACAGGAGCCATGTTTTATGAAGCCACATCATTCAATCAAGATATAGCAGATTGGGATGTGAGTAATGTAACAAGAATGGAGATTATGTTTTTTGGAGCTACGTTGTTTAATCAAGATATTGGTCGTTGGAATGTCATTAGCACTACAAACATGATTAGTATGTTCGAAATGGCAACAGCCTTTAATCAAGATTTAGGTAATTGGAATGTGATAAATGTTACCGATATGACTAATATGTTTGATGGTGTAAGACTTTCTGTTTCTAATTATGATTCTCTACTCATAGGCTGGAATTCAAAGGTTTTACAAAATGGTGTGCCATTTAGTGGTGGGTTAAGTCAATATTGTTTGGGTGAAGCTGCTAGGTCAAATATGATCGTTAACGATAATTGGATAATTACAGATGCAGGAACAGTAGCACCTATAATTGATGATATAACGAATCTAACCGTTTCAACAAGTTATACATTGCCGACGATTACTGGAGTAAACCTCACAGGTAATCAAAAATACTATACCAGTGCAAATGGAGTGGGAAAAGCTTATAATGCTGGTGATATTATTGGCTTTAATGATTTCTCTAGTTATCCAATCACACTTTATATATATGACAGTTATAGTACGGGATGTAATTCAGAACAGGATTTTGAATTAACAATAACTTCAATTCCTTCGTGTACAACCTTATCTTCACCATTAGCAGGATCGTCAAATACTCCAATTGAAACAGATTTAACATGGAATCTTGCTTCAAATGCAACAGGATATAAATTAACATTAGGTACAAACTCAGGAGGTACCGATATATTAGATGCATTTGATGTAGGAAATGTGTCGAATTATAATTTGTCAGCAGATTTACCAGAAAACACAACTATTTATGTTAGTATAGTGCCTTACAATTCAGATGGAGATGCAGTAGCATGTTCAGAAGAAGTGTTTACTACAGAGCTATTAATTACATCGCCTTCGTGTACAACCTTAACTTCGCCATTTGCAGGATCGTCAAATACTCCAATTGAAACAGATTTAACATGGAATCTTGCTTCAAATGCAACAGGATATAAATTAACATTAGGTACAAACTCAGGAGGTACCGATATATTAGATGCATTTGATGTAGGAAATGTGTCGAATTATAATTTGTCAGCAGATTTACCAGAAAACACAACTATTTATGTTAGTATAGTGCCTTATAATTCAGATGGGGATGCAATAGCATGTTCAGAAGAAGTGTTTACTACAGAAACAATTGTAATCAATACAAATAATTTACCACCAAAGTTTTTTACACCAAATAATGATAATAGAAATGATTATTGGGTAGTTTCAAACCCATTGAATCAAGTATTGAGTGTTTTTATTTATAATCGCTACGGAAAACTGTTAAAACAAATAAAAAATATTTCTGTAGGATGGGATGGTACATTTAATGGCAAACCTATGCCTGTTAGTGACTATTGGTATCTTATAACCTATAGAGATGGCAAGGTGCTAAAAGGTTATTTTAGTTTAGTAAGGTAAAATAAAGTGTCAAGAACGATTGCTGATTTAGAAGGTGTTGAAACCATCAATGGGTCACATATTAGTGAAGCTATTCAATATAGGAGCTTGGATCGAGAGGGTTGGTTGGGATGATTATTTAATAATTTTTATATAATGTGAAAAAAGACAAAAT
>NZ_CAXIBN010000135.1:0-8306 GCF_964021735.1 uncultured Wocania sp.
GTAGGGTTTACAGGAAGCATTAAAGGCGGTCGTGCATTATACAATTTAGCAGCAAAACGGGACGAGCCTATTCCTGTATTTGCAGAAATGGGAAGTATTAATCCAGTAATTTTATTGCCAAAAGCATTAAGTAATAGAGCAGAAGCTATAGCTCAAACGTATGCAGGATCAATCACTTTAGGCTCAGGGCAATTTTGCACAAACCCAGGATTAATAATTGGTATTAAATCAGACGGATTAACAAATTTCGTAAATACTTTAGCTAAAGAAATTGTAAAAATAGAACCTTCGTGCATGCTGCATCCAAATATTTCAGGGGCTTACGAAACCAATAAAACAAAAGCATTATCTCAAAACGGATTAAAAGTTTTAGCTGATTATGAAAATGAAGTAGAACCTAATTTTGCAAGACAAGTGGTTACCACAGTTGAAGGGGATACGTTTTTAAATAACTCGACTTTACACCATGAAGTATTTGGACCATTTTCATTAGTTGTTCAATGCGAAAATGAAGCACAATTAGAAGCCGTTATTTCAAATTTAGAAGGACAACTCACAGGAACAATAATTTCTGATGATAATGAAATTACTAAGTATTCAAATAGTGTTAGTGCATTACAAAATAGAGTAGGTCGTATCATTTTTAACGGTGTGCCAACTGGTGTTGAGGTGTGTCCGTCCATGCAACATGGTGGCCCGTATCCTGCATCAACAGATTCAAGATTTACAGCAGTTGGTGTAGATTCTATTAAAAGATGGGTTCGACCATTTAGTTATCAAGATTGGCCGAACGAATTACTTCCAGATGAATTGAAAAACGAAAATCCTTTAAATCTTTTTAGATTAGTTGATGGAAGTAAAAGTGACAGAAAACTATAATAATTAATAAATGAGTGACTAGCTCAAAATTCTATTGGGTGCTGTTTAAAAGCACCCTTTAGGGTTCTTATAATGTAGGTAAATGCTTAAAGATATAATTTAGAAATGGCAAGAAATACTTTTGTTTGTATTGATGCCCACACTTGCGGAAACCCTGTAAGAGTTGTAAAAAGCGGAGGTCCAAATCTAGTTGGTGAAACTATGAGTGAAAAGCGGCAGCACTTTTTAAAAGAATACGATTGGATTCGTAAAGGTTTAATGTTTGAACCTCGCGGACACGATATGATGAGTGGTAGTATTATTTACCCACCTCATAACCTTGAAAATGATTTTGCTATTCTTTTTATTGAAACTTCTGGTTGCTTACCAATGTGTGGACACGGAACAATTGGCACCATTACAATTGCCATTGAAGAAGGTTTAATTACACCCAAGATTCCAGGAAAAATCAGAATGGAAGCACCAGCTGGTTTGGTTGAAATTGAATATCAACAAACCAAAAACAAAGTAGATTGGGTAAAATTAACCAACATAAAAAGCTATTTAGCAGCAGAAAACTTAACAATTGATTGTCCAGAATTGGGTGAAATCCTTTTTGATGTAGCTTATGGAGGGAATTTTTACGCTATAGTTGATCCACAGAAAAACTTTTCAGGAATACATGATTTTACGGCTTCAAAAATCGTTCAATATTCGCAAGTGGTACGAGATAGAATCAACGAAAAATATCCTAATAAGTTTATTCACCCTGAAAACAAAACCATTAAAAATGTGACTCATATGTTGTGGACAGGAAATCCAATCGATCCAACATCTTCTGGACGAAATGCGGTGTTTTATGGAGATAAAGCGATAGATCGGTCACCTTGTGGTACAGGAACATCTGCAAGATTAGCACAATTGCATGCTAAAGGAAAACTAAAAAAGAATGAAGACTTTATTCACGAAAGTTTTATTGGTTCAAAATTTATTGGTAGAATTGAACAAGAAACAATTTTAGATGGTAAAATAGCAATAGTACCAAGTATTCAAGGTTGGGCAAAAGTTTATGGGTATAATACAATTTTTATTGATGACGAAGATGATCCTTACGCTCACGGTTTTCAAGTCATTTGAATTTTAATTATGAGTAAAAAAATAATAATTATAGGAGGTGGAATTATTGGGTTATGCTCTGCCTATTATCTTCAAAAAGAAGGACATCAAGTAACTATTGTGGATCAATCAAACCTCGATTCTGGTGCTTCTTATGTTAATGCGGGGTATTTATCACCAAGTCATATTATTCCTTTATCTGCTCCGGGAGTCATGAAAAAAGGGTTAAAATGGATGTTTAATAAATCAAGTCCACTTTATATAAAACCGCGATTAGATTTAGATTTTTTAAGATGGACGTTGGCGTTTAATAAATCATGCAATGCAAAGCATGTAAAAAAAGCAATTCCAACTATTAAAGCAATTTCGCTTTTAAGTCAAGATTTATACAACGACATAAAGAGAAATGAAAACTTTTCATTCCATTACGAAAATAAGGGTTTACTTATGTTGTGCCAAACCGACAAAGCTTTAGCAGGAGAAATTAAAACTGCAAATTTAGCAAAACAAGAAGGTTTAGATGCTAAAGTAATTAACCTTAATGAGCTAAAACAATTAGAGCCAAATGTAGCGTTGAATGCTAAAGGTGCAATTCTATATAAATGTGATTCTCATACTACACCTCATGAGTTTATGAGCGACATGAAAATGTATTTAAAAAATAATGGTGTTATTTTTTATACCAATGAAAAGGTAGAAAATATAGAAGTTGAAAACCAAAAAATTTCAGCAATTAAAACCAATAAACAAGTTTTAAAAGCAGATGAATTTGTTTTGGCAGCAGGATCTTGGAGTCCCATTTTAAGCAAAAAATTAGGATTGAAATTACTGCTTCAAGCTGGAAAAGGATACAGGATAAATACAACAAATGAAACCAATATTTCAATTCCAGCCATTTTAACCGAAGCAAAAGTAGCTGTAACACCAATGCATGGTTTTACACGGTTTGCTGGTACTATGGAAATTGCAGGCATTAACCATAATATTAATAAAATTAGAGTTGAAGCTATTGCTGATGCAGCTAAACGATATTATCCTGAAATCACTTTAACTGTAGAAGAAAAAAACAATGTGGCTTGTGGACTGCGTCCAGTGTCACCAGATGGACTACCGTATATTGGCAAATCTATAAAGTGTAAAAATTTAACCATTGCCACTGGTCATGCAATGATGGGTTGGAGTATGGGGACAGCTACAGGGAAATTGGTGTCCGAAATTATTTCGGAACAAAAACCATCATTAGAATTAACTAATTATCATCCAGACAGAAAATTTTAAATTATTACAAATCTAAATTTTCAATATCTAAACGCATATTAATCATATGTTTTTTAAAACCTGCTTTTTCATAGGCTTTTATAGCAGGTATATTACCTTGATAAAGATCTAATCTAATTTCATAAATATGATGTGTTTTACACCATTTTAATAAAGCATCAATTATTAGTTGGTTTAGCTGTTTTCCTCTATGTTTTTCTAAAACAAACATGAATCCTAAATAACCTTGCTTTTCGTGTTTTAAGTAATGTCTGTCAGATTTAATTTTTGCATAGCCAGATGCTACAATTTCTTTATCAATTTCTAAAACAAAAATTACGGAGTTCGGACTTGTAATTAATTCTGAAATATCATAATAGTTAATATTTCCGTTTTGAATCGTAGGATCAAAAGGTCTTTCTGCCTCAATTACACCTTGCTCAAACTTTAATAAAGTGGGTAAATCTTTTAAGGTCGCTTTTCTAACTATTAGTTGCATAATTTAACTGGAAGTATCAGCAATAATCTTCCATTCACCATTAATTTTCTTAAAAATAATCATAAAAATACCATTAGCATTTCCAACATTTCTTTTTAGGTGATATTCTCCCATAACAAAGTAAGCACCTTCGTTTATTTTAGAAATATCATTAATTTTAAAGTTTAAAATGCCTGTATGATCTTTGGTAGGATATGCTTTTTTATAGCGTTCTAAGGTGTTTTGCCAACCATAAGTAACACCATTACTACCATAAAACTTAAGCGAATCACTTTTCCAGTAGCCTTCCATAAATTCTTCAATATTATTCTTAGACCAAGCTATTCTTTGTTTTTTCAAAACTTTTTCAATGCTTTTTTTGTCTTGACTTTCAGTTGATTGGCCATTGCTGTGCAGAAAAGTAACAAGGCATAGTAATAGTATAAAATGTTTCATAAATAGTATTTTTATAAAAGTAAAAATAACAAAATCCTGCTTTAAAAGAGGTTACTCGTCGATTAATTTGACATCTCTTATTTTTTAAACTAAAGTTAAAATCTCTTCATCGATTAAATAATGTAGTTTTGTTTTAAGTTGTATACTTTTATTTGATAATCAATTGATTAGTCTCCCTCAAATTTATTGTTTAACCCTTTTAAATAACTTAATTATGGAATTAGAGATTACAAGCTACAATAACTTTTTTAAAATGAAGGGCATTCTTAATAAACGCAATTTGAATGTATTTAAGAGTGAGTTTAATAATGTTTTTGAAAAAGTAAATGCACTCACTATTAGCATTGAAAATATAGAGTGGATGGATAAGTATGGTGTAACTGCATTAGCAGAATTACATTATGAAGCTTTATCTAAAAACAAGAAAATGTCTATAATTGGATTAGGATGTAAAGACTTATACGAGCATTTTAAATCTGATTTTGCTGCATAACATTGTCATCATTACAATAATAAGTAAAGACTTATAATTATATAAGTCTTTACTTGTTTTAATGGCTAAATCTTACACTAAATTGATTAAAAATCACCCCTTACTTCGTCATAGTATAAATAAGTTTGCTTATTAAATATAAAGAGACAATTGATGAGTTTATTTAAAAGAATACGTTTTTTCTGTGGATTTTTAGTTTTATCAATATTAATAAGTTGTTCAAAGGATTCTGCGTCTTCTGAAGATATTATTGTAGATCCGGATCCCCCAATAGAAGAAGTGTTTAATTACACGTCAGATGCAAAGTATAATTTGAATATTGTATACTTCATTCCCAAAGACGTGCCTAATCGTACAAATTCACATAAAAGAGTAAGTGAAATATTATTGAATGGTCAAGAGTTTTATAAGCAAAACATGAATGGTTATGGTTTTGGAGATAAAACATATAATTTACTTGTCGATAATGCTAAAAACCGAGTAAAAATAAACTACGTTGAAGGAAAGTTTAATACCTCTAATTATCCTTACGAAGGAGGGGGTAATAAAGTAATTGAAGAGATTGAGGCTTATTTTAAAGTGAACCCTAGCGAAAAAAACAGTGAGCATACATTAGTTTTAATGCCAGTTAAAGATCATGATAATCCTAATGTGCCATTTTATGGTTTAGGGCGTTGGTGTTTTGCTTTGGATTATAATGATATGGATGTAAAACACTTTGGAGGAAATTCTAAACTTAGTAATGATGCTACGAAATATATAGGAGGTCTACTACATGAGTTAGGACACGGTCTAAATTTACCACATAATAAACAAAAAGTATCAGAGTATACTGATGCGAATAAAGGAACCTCATTAATGGGAGCTGGTAATTATACCTATGGCAGTACCCCCACATTTTTAACCGAAGCAAGTTGTGCTATTCTTAATAATAATCAAATTTTTAACAATTCAAACGCAGCTTTTTATACAGGAGCTACTGCACAGATTAATACTATTCAAGCCAACTTTGAAGATGGAGCTTTAAAGGTGTCTGGAACATTTCAATCTGATGTTGCTGTAAATTATATTGGATTTTATAATGATCCAGCAGATGATAATGCCGACTATGATGCTGTTACTTGGGCAACAGCTGTAGATGATAATAGTACTTTTAGTGTTTCTATGCCTATTAATGAGCTTGATAAAAAGGGAACCATTGAATACGTATTAAGATTGAGATTATGCCATACCAATGGAGAAATTTCTAACTTTTCATATTCTTATAAGTTTGAGAATAATATACCTATTATTGAATTTGGTGATCAAGACTATTTAGTCAGAACAAATTGGAGTATAGTGTCTTTTACCTCTGAAGAATATAACGCTACTGCTAGTATGATTCTAGATGATGATCCTTCTACGTTTTGGCATTCATGTTGGACGGGAGGATGCACTGCAACGTATCCTCATAGTATAGTTGTTGATACTGGTGAAACTATTACAGCAAAAGGGTTTTCTTTTTTACAAAGAAATGGTATGCGAAAGATAAAGGATGTTGAAATATTGGTTAGTGCAGATAATGTTACATGGGAAAGTAAAGGAAATTATGTGTTAAAAGACATTAATACAATACACCATGTGCATTTGGATAGTGAAACCACCTTTAGGTATTTTAAGATTGTTGCAAAATCTGCGTTTGATGGAGCCCAATTTGCTGCCATGGCAGAAATTAAATGCTTTTAATTAGATATAAAAAATTATAGAATTTTAGTTTGTTTATTGTAAAAAGCTTCTTGTTGCTTTTTCATTAACTCTTGAGTTATTTTCTTTTTATAAGCATACAATTCCTCTTCGTTTTCAATATCATTATATACACGATCATTAATAGCATAATCTGTTTTTAGTAAAGCTTCTCTTTGGCTTTTATTTTGAATAACTGTTGTTTTTATGGCTGTTTCCTCATCTTCAATTTTAAAATCGTACGCGCCTTTTGGCGCTAATAATTTAGCGAAAATAGGTGAGGTTTCAATAGCTAAAAACAGTAAGAATATAAAGAATGATGGCAACCAAGGCAACTCGCCTAAAGCATTAATACGTGCCATTAAGCCATCAAAATTATTGATTATGGGTTGTGTTGTAACCACTTGTTTTTCGTAATCTCCCTTAAGCACAACTATCTGATTCTCTGCGACAATCATTTTTTCTTTATTCTCAGCTTTTAATTGTTGTAGTTCAGCTAATAAAGCATCGTGCTTTTCTCGTTTTTCTTTATAAACTGGTCCTTTGCCCAATAGTTTTGTGCCTGCTGTTCCTTCCGCTTCTGCTATGTAGGTATCGTAAAGCGCATTAACCTCCGCTTCTTTAATGTCTATTTGTTGTTGTAAACTTGCTATTTCACTTTGTAGTGAAGCTATATTTGGTGTAAACTGTTCTGCTATTTGGTTTTTATTGGCTAGTGTTAGTTCGTTTTTTTGTTCTAATAATACTTGATTGATTTCTTTTTCGAAAATCTTTAACTCTAAAGGTTTCGAAATTACAATTGCAATAATGACTGCTAATACAATTCTAGGTGAAGCTTGGATTAGTTCATCTATAACATTTCCTGTTTTTTTGATGGTTGAAACAATATAACGATCTAAATTAAAAATGAGTAACCCCCAAATTAATCCAAAGAAAATTGCCGTGTAAAGATTATCGAAAACCGTATAAAGCGCATAGCTACCTGCAATAAAAGCCATAACAGCGGTGAAGAAAACGGTGGCACCAATACCGGCGTATTTGTTTTGTTCGCCTACCGAACAAGTTTCTAAAATATTGGTATCTGACCCAGAGCAAATAATGAAGAATTGCTTTAACATAATGTGATTGATTTTGATTGATACTTCGACTGCGCTTAGCACAAGTTGTCTATTAGAACGTTAAAAGCATAGTTTTGTTACACAATTAGGTTTAAAAAAGCCTAAAGAATTTCTTTAGGCTTTTTTAAAATAATTTAATCTTCTTTTATAACTATGGGTTTTGTTGAAAGTTGAACTATATAATTATTATCATTTGAATGATTTGTTTCTATATTAATGTTTTTATTTTTGGTTAATATATTTATAGCCTCTTTTGAAGATATTTCCTTTTTATTGTAGTAAAACTTGGCTCCTTTTTTTGCCATTTCTTTAGCATGTTCTAAAGGGCTTTTTGGAGGAGGAGGTGGTGGAGGGAACAAGTCTAAAGGAACCTCTACAATTTCTATAACTTCACCAGATTTAGACTTCCTTTTAGTAACTGCTTCTGGGTGTTTCTTTTTATAATCGTCAATTACTTTTTTGTATTTGGCCTTTTGTTCAGGTGTAGCATTTGCTGGAATTGGAGGTGGTGGAGGTAAAGCTTCTTGTATTTCGATAACGTCTAGCTCTTTTGTTAATTCTTTAAAATTAAGAATAGCTAGCTTATATTTTTTTCTTTGTTCTGGTGTTGCATTGTCAGGGATTGGCGGAGGTGGAATAAAACTAGGCATTATTTCAGCACTATTTCTCTGTTCCATACTCATTAAATTATAAATTGAGATTAATCGCTTAATGTCTTTTTCTTTAAAAACACCTTTTGGATTAGCTTTAATTTTTTTTGCTAACTTGTTGTATTCTGCAATTTCTTTTTTAGTTGCTTTTTGTTGAA
>NZ_CAXIBN010000136.1:0-8265 GCF_964021735.1 uncultured Wocania sp.
AAGGATAAAGTGTGTCAAATCACTATTAATTAATAAAAGGCAAAACTTTAGGCTCTATTTATTTATCTTTATATGAATTATGACTTTACCTAATTTTAATAAGCATCTCATAGAAAAAGGCGGATTATCTGAAGAAGAATTTGCTCAAATAATGCCTTTCATTAAAACAAAAACAGTTAAAAAAAACGAATTTCTATTAAAGCAAGGAGATATATGTTCTCATTCTTTTTTTGTTGAACAAGGTGTGTTACGCTTTTATTCATTGAATGAGGAAGGTAAAGAAAATATCTTGCAATTTGCTACTGAAAAATGGATTGTTAGTGATCGTGGAAGCGTCTTTTTTCAAGAACCATCAACCTACTATATAGATGCGGTTGAGGACACATTAACTGTTATGCTTGATGAGCATTTTGTTAATAAAGTAGCAAAAATTAATTCAAATTTCAGGAAACAAAATGAAATTCTCTTGCAAAATCATATTCGTCACTTGTATAATCGCATTAGTTTATTATTAGGCGCATCTGCAAGAGTGCGTTATTTAGAATTTGTCAACATGTATCCAGATATTATGCTGCGTGTACCGCAATGGATGATTGCTTCGTATTTAGGTATTACACCAGAAAGCTTAAGTCGAGTACGTAAGGCTTTGGCAAAAGAGCACTTCAAATCTTAATAGGTAAAACCATAATAGCACATCTTATCATAGGTCAATGCATACCTTTTTTAGTTGCTGTAATTTAGCAGTAATTAAAAGAAAGGAATACATTATGAGACATTTAGAAGTGTTAGTATTTACAAATAGTACAATAGTACCAAGAATTTTAAACTGGAAGGTTTCAACAGTAAGTAATGTCGAAATTATTATCGAAAAATTACAGCAAAGACCATACAAAGTTTTAGCAATTTCTACTAAAGTATCTGAATCTGATAAAAAGAAATTGTACCGTTTAAAGTCAGTCTTATTTGAGAACATCATATTGGTTGAATATACTGATAATTCAAATTTAGAAGAAGCAGTAAAAACAGCATATTGGTCAAAAAACAAACCAGATAATTCACGTAACTATTTAGACAACTCGTTTGAAATAAAATTGGCAAATCACATCAATTCAAATTAATAAATGTAAAATATAGGAAAAATGAAAACTAGAACTATAGAAAAGGTAACAAAACCAGGAACGCCACATTTTGTAGGAGATGGATTTAGAGTGCATAACTTTATTCCAGGAACATCTACTATGAAGCGTATGGATCCATTTATTATGATGGATTATAATTCAAAATATAATTTCCCTGCAACAAATAAACCAAAAGGCGTTGGTGTGCATCCACACAGAGGCTTTGAAACTGTAACCATTGCTTATAAAGGTCGTATACAACATGATGATAGCTCAGGTGGCGGTGGTATAATTGGAGAAGGCGATGTGCAATGGATGACAGCGGCTTCGGGTGTTTTACACAAAGAGTTTCATGAAACCGAATGGAGTAAAACTGGTGGAGAATTCCAAATGGTACAACTGTGGATAAATTTACCTGCCAAGGATAAAATGAGTCCACCAAAATACCAAGCGATTTCCAATTCAGAAATGATTAAAGTAGCATTACCTGAAGATGCTGGAGAAGTAGAAATTATTGCAGGCGATTTTAATGGAAATAAAGGATCGGCATCTACATTTTCACCAATTAATATGTATAATGTGAAATTGAAAAAAGATGCTAAAACCCAATTTACATTTCCTAAAAACTACACAACTGCTATTTTAATGGTTGAAGGTGATGCTAAAGTGAATGGAGATACCAATGTACCACAAGATCATTTTGTAATGTTTAGTAATGATGGTGAATCTTTTTTGGTAGAAGCATTAAATGATACTGTGATATTAGTTTTAAGTGGAGAGCCATTAAATGAACCTATTGCAGCTCATGGGCCATTTGTAATGAATACTCAAGAAGAGCTTATTGAGGCCTTTCAAGATTTTAATACTGGCAAATTTGGGTATTTAGAAGATTAGTAATTTTAAAAGCAGTTCGAAAACGAACTGCTTTTTTATACCTTTAAGACATGAGAGAAGTCTTTAAAATGTTATATGTAGAATTATATATATCAAAATGTTATGAAATACACTTGTACTATAATGTTCTGCGTTATGTAACTTGAGCTTTGGTTAAAAGCGAAAGTTGTTACTACGTTTCTTGAAAAAATTTATTCTAAAAAGTTTCTTCTACAATGTTAATGGAACACTTTTTATGCGACGACGTAGGAGGGAAGCTTAATATGTGTGGAATGAGTTTTGATATACAAAGTTTAAATCTTAACTTTGAGATATGATGAGTACAATATATTCTATAGGTCATGGAAATAAAAAAATTGATTCATTCATTGATGAATTAATAAAATATGATATTGAATATTTATTTGATGTTAGGTCATCACCAATGTCAAAATTTAATCACCAATTTAATAGACCTCTTTTACAAGA
The DNA here is from genome assembly GCF_964021735.1 of uncultured Wocania sp. Classification (NCBI taxonomy): domain Bacteria; kingdom Pseudomonadati; phylum Bacteroidota; class Flavobacteriia; order Flavobacteriales; family Flavobacteriaceae; genus Wocania; species uncultured Wocania sp. The sequence goes on from NZ_CAXIBN010000136.1 coordinate 2,481, forward strand.
AGATTTAAAAGCACATTCTATTACTTACATCTTTGCAGGTGAACAATTAGGAGGATTACCAAAAGACCCAACTTGCTATACAAATGGTAAAGTTGATTATTCTAAAATAACAACAAAATCTTTTTTTCAAGAAGCAATTAAAGTTTTAGTTGAAGCAAATGAAGAAAATATGAAAATTGCTCTAATGTGTAGTGAATCAAATCCTAGTGAATGTCATAGAAGTAAGCTAATTGGACAAGAATTATTAAAATATAACATTTCTGTTAAACACATTGTGCCTAATAAAATAAAAGAGCAAAAAGTAGTAATCGATGAGTTTACTAAAGGAAAAAACCTTGAAAATTTATTTGGTGAAGATGATTTAACTTCAAGAAAAACTTATATATAAACACTACATGAACTTTCATACAATAGGTGTTTATAATTCCACTGAAAAAGAATTTTTCGATAAACTACTAAATAATAATATTGATACATTTTGTGATATACGTCAAAGACGTGGTGTTAGAGGCTCAAAATATTCTTTTGTTAACAGTAAAAGACTTCAAAGTAAACTATACGATTTAGGAATTAAGTATTTTCATTATCTTGATTTAGCTCCAACTAAAGAAATTAGAGAGTTACAAAAGTTGGCTGATTTAAATAATCACGAGCTAAAAAGAGATAGGAAAACTCTAGGAAAAGTATTCATTCATGAATATAAAAATAAAGTTATCAACCATTTTAATTTTGAAGAGTTTTTAGAAAAACTAAAAAAATCTGATGCAAATAACATTGTTTTGTTTTGTGTTGAAGAATCACATAAAGCATGTCATAGATCATTAGTATCTCAAAGATTAAGTGATGAATATAAATACATTATTAAAAATGTATAAATAATGGAAGTACTTATCACATCAAAAACTAAATATGGAAATAATCACGTATGTGTAGGTGGATTAGTTTTAAATAATAATAGGTTTATACGTTTATTAAATAGAGGAGGAGCTAGAAACCCTAAAGGATGGTATCAATTTGCTAATACTCCATTAAATGTAGGAGATGTTTGGGATATTGATTTTAAAGATTCACCACATATTACTGAACCTCACATAGAAGATGTTTTTATTAAAATAAATCATAAGATAAGAGTTGTAAATAATTTATCTCAATTTTTAATTAAATCGGGAGTAAAAATTTATAAAGGTCATATTGATAATTTATTCGATGGTAAACTTAAATGGCAAAATGATGGTAAAGGATATATCTCTGGTAGTAATCAGCATTTACCTAGTCAGAGTGTTGGCTTTTGGATAAGCGACATAGATTTAGTGTTAGAAGATTCAAGATATTTTTATAATTATAAAATCTTAAGTTTTATTAATAAAAAGAAAAGTTTGAAATGGGTAGGTGTTAATAATGGTATAGCTACGATACCAAAAGGAACATTAATTAGAGTTTCTCTTGCTAAATGGCTTCCTAGTGAACATGTTGAAGATAGATGCTACTTACAATTATCAGGTTGGTATTAACTTAAGAAAAGAGGGAAACCCTTTTCTTAAAGAGTTTCCTTTCTATGATGCCTTATTATAAAGCTCTATTAACTTCTCTAAATCTATCGATGGATAATTTAGCTTAACATAATCTTGAAAATCTAAAAGTGAACCATTGTAACTCTTTACAAAGTCAATTAATTTATCTTTTGGTTTTCTAAAATGATTATTAATATTTTTAATTATTGGCTTTTTAGTTCCATCTCTTAACTTATTAATAAATTTACCATCAACATCTAATTTAATTGTTCCATTTAATATTTCTTTAGATATAAAATTACTTGATATAAACCAGTTGTATCGATTAGTATAAATCCTTTGACCACTAGTTAAAAATTGAGGAACTAAAATTATATATTTTCCATTATATTTAGGAAGATTAGCCTTTTTCTTTATCCATTTTCCTGAAGAATGATCATAATATTCAATTTTTGTTTCAAAAACTTTTATGCCATATTTTATACATTGTTGAAATGTGAATTCAGCTAGAATATCTCTACAAACATTTGCTAAAGTATCAGACATATTATCTTGACCAATCCCTTTAACTAATAGTAAAACATTATGGGCTTCATTAGTAACTGAAACTCCTGCTTTTGCAAATTTATTTGCGGATAATGAATCAAAAACAAAATCAGCTTTTGTTGGTCCAATACCTTTCCCTTTATTACTATGAGAATATCCTAGATGATACTCATTTGCTTCGTGTAAATGAGATAAAAATTTTAATCCGTTCTTTCTATCATTAGTAACTATATATCTTCTATTAAGAGTTTCTAAAAACGACTTACTTCTTAAGTACATTTTTTTTGCAATCATATTGCCTAAATTATTAGCAATATGATAAGGGTCAATAAATGCTTCTAAATCATTTTCCATTAAAATGTTTAGATGTTCTGTTCTTTTTTCGGTTATACCGAAATGTTCATTAAATGTTTCTTGTTTCATTATTTGAGGATTTAATTAATTGATATGTTAAGCCTAAAAGCATAACTGATATTGCTATTGTTACTTGTAAACTGTTTTCTTTTCCTTTTTGAACCCAATTTGCAAAATGTTCACAGTTAAAATTTAAAAGGCTGTACTTTTGTCCAAGCCTGTTATAAGCTCTATTTATAGCACGAACGCGTTGAGTGTTAGAGCCAATGAAAGGATTTACTTTTATAGGTTCATAATCAACTAATAACTCTGTAAGTTCAGAATTTGATAATATTTTCACACCATTTTTCAGGTTTCCTATAAAAGTTTCATTTCCAACATAAACAATGTAGTGATTTAGTATTCTACCTAATCCACTTCTTTTTTTTGCTACAACAACATCTGCTGGATATAATTGAGCATTCAATTGTAATTTTTTAATCATACTTTATTTATTTAAAATTATTTTTCTTTCCTAACTCCTTTAAATTTCCCTCCAGATGTTTTAACGTCCATAAACTTTCCAGTTTCTGTGTCTCGTTTTACATAAAGATTAGTTTTAGGGTTTAATACTTGTGAGCGTTGTTTTACTGCTCCTTTTCTTGCGTTGTCTCCTACAGGTTTGTTTCTAGCCATTTTTATTAAAATTTAAATTATACCTATAATATCTTAAAAGCGTGACAGAATCTAAATTCAAGATTTATAGTCACTTAAAAGTGATATTTATTTTAAATAATTGATGATTTATGTTTCAATAATAATATCTTTAAAGTGTGACATTATATCGATAAATAATTTGTCACGCTTTTAAGATATTAACAATACAAGTACAGCATATTTCATATGGAAGAAGAAGTACAAGACCTGCTTTTCTATATATCAGAAAAGGAAACAGACAAAAAAATGGCTGAAAAGTCATTCAGTCTGCTATACAAAAGATTTAGTGAGTTTGTGTTTAATTCAGTTAAGAAATCGATTTATTTAAATTCAGAATCTGAAATAAATGAATTTGCGAATACAGTAGCTGATAATACGTTTATGGAAGTTTATAACAAACCTTTAGATTTTGAATTTGACCCAAATAAACATAAGACACAAGATGATGCATTTCGAGTATATCTAGCAGCAATTTCTAAAAATGAGAAGAATGACCTATTGAGGGAATCTTTAAATTATAATTCTAAACAAACAAAAATAATTGATGACGATGATAATTTTTTTGAACCATCAATATCTGAAGACGTCTTTGAAAAATTAGAATTAAAATTATCTACTAACAGAAAAATCTTGGAAGATGCACTTTATTCATTATCTGAAAGGGATAGATATATTATTTTAACTTATTACGATAATTTTGAAGAAGGAAAAAATACACCGTCAGAAGTTCTAGACAATATTGAACAATTATATGGAACAACTCGTGATAATATTAGAATGATTAGAAGTCGTGTAAAAAAGAAATTAATTAATGAAATTGAATCAAAATCAAATTTAAAAGCCGTTTAAAATGAAAACCAATAAAAGTGATTTAGCAAAAATCTTACGCTTAAATGGTTATGTAATGCCATCAAGTGACGATGAAATTAAGGCTTTCGAAGAAAAATTTAAAAAGTCATATGAAAAACCAGAAAACTGGGATAATCCATTAGAGATTTTAAAAAGAGGGAAGACTAAAAAAATTGATTTAAAAACTACTAAAAGTGTTCCTAATCAAACTGACAATTTAGCGATGGCTGCTCGTGAAGGAAAATCTATTTCTAAAGAAGTGAAGAATAAAATGCAGAAAGATCGCGAAAATGGAGAAAAAAAACAGTGATTTTTTATCTGCATATGATAAAGAGAGTTTAAATGAATTGGCAAGTAGTATTGCAGAATTTCATTTTCCAAGAGGACTTATTAATCCCGAAATAATAGCAGAAAAAAACAATATAACTTATAGTTACGGAAACTATGAAGACTCTTTTGATGGATTAATAGAATTTAAAAACAACAAATTTCATATATATATTAATATTGATAGGCTAGGGCATGCCTATACTGAAAGAGCAAGATTTACATTTGCACATGAATTAGGGCATTTTTTTATCGATTCACATAGAAATGCGTTAGTGCAAGGAAAATCACCAAGTCATTGTTCATTTACTGGTTTTGTAAATAAAAACAGAGCTGAAAGGCAAGCAGATTATTTTGCATCATGCCTTTTATTGCCAGAAAGTAAAGTTCAAAAGGATTGTTATAGAAGGAAATTTAGTTTTTCATTAATCCAAGGGTTGGCAAAAAAATACCAAACAAGTATTTCTGCAACAGCATTGAGGTTTTCTGCAATTGGAAACCATCCAATAATGGTAGTTTATTCCAAAAATAATGAAATAGTTTGGTATTGGTCGAGTGACGATTTCCTATATTGGAAATTAAAAAATGGTAAATACAAAGTACCTGAAGATACTGTTGCAGGAGAGTATTTTAATTTATCTCGAAAACCAAAAAACACTCAAATAGTTTTTGCTATGGATTGGTTTAGTAACGTATGGCAATCACATACAAATAGAGAGTTTAAAGAACATTGTTTATTTCATAATAATCAAGTTTTAAGCATAGTTTGGGAAGAATAGTTTAATTATATTATGTAAAATAGAAACTTAATGTTTTCCTCGGCCTCATAAAATTTTGGTAAAACAATAGGAGAAATGAGCGTGCATATTTTAGGGGTTTAGTAATAAAATTTCTTAAGAGTTTCAATCATACAACGAATTACAAAGCAATGTTAATGAGTCCAAATGTTTCCTAAAATTTAGTGAATGAGCCGTTAATTGTTTCCAAAATTATATGCAGCCTTGAATTAATGAAAAAGAAGATTAATTGAAGTTCTAAATATAACAAGTGCATAGAAATTATCTCGCAGAGTAATTTTATGCTCTTGTGGCAAGCTTACGAGAATCGTCTAAAATTTTTTGTGACGTACATTTTACCGAATACGCGATTTTTAATAAGAGCAAAAAGGTTAGCTTTTATTTTGGCGTTGGCAAGCGTTGGATAATTGTGTGTAAAATAAATTGCCAGAGCAATTTGATTTTATAAAACAATCGAGCGCTTGGTAGCGGCTATTTTACATAACGGCTAATTATAGATACAAACAGCAGAATGTTTCTTATTTAGTACTAAACCCAAGAGCCAAATGTTTAATGACCCAAGTTCTAAATTTTCTTTTGGAATACTAAAACCTTATGGGATATTTTATATAATAGAGAATTATAGCTATCAAATAATCCTATAAGTTAGTTAGCCGTAATTTCTTTTAACATAATTGTTGACGATATAGACCTAAAGGCACTATA
>NZ_CAXIBN010000137.1:0-8248 GCF_964021735.1 uncultured Wocania sp.
TTCATCTAATCGATTAAAATAGGTTACGTTTCCTAAAAAAATATCGTTTACCAATTTGCTTAAATATGGTGTGTAACTTACTGCTAAACCTGATTTAGTTTCAGAAAACACATATTTTGATGAATTCCATTGTTGCGAATAAGCATCAACCGATGTTGCAACTCCCATATCACCCATAGAAGCAGCACGCGCATCTGATGCTATTAAAACAAATGGTAGTCCTGTAGTTATAACTCTTTTATCATCATTTGGTATTACTGTCGTTTGAGCTTCGACCTTAAAAAAAATAGCAAATGCTATTAATGTCAATATTCCGTTCTTCATGGGTTAGTTTTATTTAACAAATATAATTTTTTATTAGAGGATAACAAGCTTCTCAATTTTTTGAACTTTTTTATTTAGAAAATTAGATCGTACCGTTAGCTTATATATATAAACACCTTTCCCTATTTTATCACCAAAATCATCTCTTCCATCCCAAACCATATCTCTCGATAACGAACTTGTTGTTTTTGTTCCTGCATTAGTTTGCCCATTAAGGGTTTTAACTAATTTACCTGAAACGGTGAATATTTGTATAGAAACGTCTAAAGGATCTGAACTATTGTGATTAAACCAAAATTCTGTATAATTTACAAACGGATTTGGATAATTAAGTACATTATTAATGACTAACTCTTGATCTTTATCGTAGACAACAAACTGAATTTCAGTGACTGAAGAGTTATTATACACATCCCAAGCTTTTAGAGTTAGAGTATGCAACCCTGGTTCTAAATCTCTAAAAGGAAATGATACCACACCTTTTTTATAATTATCTACTTCGGTTTGATAATAATCGTTTAATACAAACGGATTGGTTTCGTCTCCATCTATAATTGCCACAATATCGTGCCCAATACCACTTGCTGTATTAATACCATTGTCGTCTTCTAATTTAGCAAGTAATGTAGGTGATTCGTTAGTTATTCCACCAGACACGAAGTTCTCGTCGTTCATATAAAGGGTAACTACTGGTCCTATATTATCTTCGGCAGCATTTTCGTTTAATCCACCGATTCTAACCGTATTAAGGCTAACACCAGATTGATCTAGAAATAACTCTTCATTTTTTGAATAAAAACTCACTTTCCCAAAACCAACAGGAATACCAATATCTTTTGGCACTACAAAATCGAATTCAAATTGACCGTTAGTAACTGATGCTTGACCTCTAAAAATAATTTCTCCTAAAGTCTCAAAGTCCATTTTTACGAGCTGCCCGTTTAAATGTGTTCCATCGTTTGCTAATGTTTGTCTATTTATATTTTTATCGTAAATCGTGGTTGAAAGTGTACCACTATAATCACTTAAAACATTTCCTGAAATGTCTGTAACTTCGCCCGCTAGCTTAACATAACTTAATGCTTTTAAAGTGTCAGTAGCTTGTGTGATGGGTACATCGTTAATTTTTGTTAATCTGATGTTGGGTTTAGCAAATGCCAATTTCATGGCAGGATCTCCAATAAAAAACACTAATCGTCTTTGACTTTGACTAGAAATTGCTGGATCATTTTTTGTTAACCTTAATGATTCTGCCATTGAAGGATATTCGTAATCTTCAAACGTATCATTATCACTAAAGGAAAATAAATATTGTTCTAATTCATTATTAAATGTGATTCCAAAATTTACAAAAACCTGTCTTGTAGTTGTAATTAAACCAATGGCGCCTGCTTTTTTATTCCAATAGGTAAACTCGCCTGCGGTTTCTCTAAAAGGATTATCGAATTTAGTGAACTCGCAGGTTACTGTAACAAAACAATTGAGTTTACAAAAGTTTCTAAAGCTCTCCACATCGGGCTTAGTTAAAATACGTTCCTGAGCCAAACCTTCTTCTCCGCCATGACCAAAATAATTAACCACTAATGCGCCATTATCTATAGCATTAACTAAAGATTCTGTTACTTGTGGGTATCTGTTTCCGCCAGCCGAAGCCTCTTGTTTAAAAGCATCGGTGTGGATTTTAACAACGTTTATAAATGGTTTTTCTTGAGTAACCGTATTTCCAACATTATCTGTAGTTGCTTGCAATATACCTTCCCAATCTTTATCAACATCATCTGAAACAACTACAAAGTTATTTCGCCAACTCCCAAAAGCTTCTTTTACATAATAGCTTTCAATTTTATCGACCATTTCTTTAGCACGTTGTGGCGTATCTGCTAGTATTCTACCTACGGCAATATCTAATTTATCGCTTGTACTCATGGTACCTTCATTTTCATCCATCATACCATAAAAATCGTCTGAAACAAACGAATTGGTTAAATTAAAACTATTGTATGAATACCAAGAAGGCATAATGTTAGTGTTATTCGGAATTCTGTCTTTATAATCGAATGAGCCATCGCCAAATAAACATAAATATTTTACTCTGTTTGCTGGTGTACTAGCATTATCGTAAACATATTTAACCATATTACGAATGGCACCAACATCTTGATTTCCTGTGCTAAACTCATTGTACACTTCATTTAACCCAACTACTTTTACATTTAAATTATATTGTTTTGTATTTATTTGCGCTAAACGTTCTGCCTGATTAAGCATATTATTAGGAGCAATAATAATATAATCAACATCTTGAAATTGCCCATCATTATTATTAAAAATGGTTCCTTTTATGTTTTGATTACTAAGGGTTCTATTTTCGTCTATTTTGGGCTCGTAATAATCTGATGGCACTACTGCAACATAGGTTTTAAGTGTTCCTAATGTAGATGTAAAAGAAAGATTACTGCTAGAGTCTTCGTTAAGATAATTTGTAACATTATATAAATCGGTTACATCCCAAATTTCAGAAATTTGCGATGCATTTGCTATATTATATTGACCAATACCAGAAGCCAAAGCTACTGCTCTATTTTTAAACTGGAATTGTTCATCTTCAAAACTTAAAGCTCTTGTTGCTTCAATAGAAATATAATCTAAATAGCCTAAACCACTAGGATTTCCTTGATTATCATAATTAAGATTTACACTTATATTTGATGAATTCACATTTACATTTCCAATGTAGGATGCATCATTAGCTAAATTAGGGCTAGATGCCCCAGGTATTGACAATGTTGAAACAGCACTTCCATTAACACTAATTTGCATACTACTTTGTGTAGAAGATGCCGATGCTACAAATACCCTAAGATTAATTGGAACAGAAGTTACTAAATTCGGAAAATTGAATTCAAAGGTTTTATCGTTATCAATATCAAATCGATCCCCAAACCAACGTCTTCCTAAAAGCGCAATATTATATTCGTCAACTTCATGAAATTTATAATCTTCAAAAGTATCAATAACCATATTTACAGTTCCTGTTGGTTGACTCATAGCTTTTATACGCTTCCCTAAACCAGAGCCTACATTAATATAGTAATGAGTTTTATCGGTGTAACAGTTAATATTGGTGTTGCTTTCCGCATTGAATTCCTTTGGCCCTTGTGCGTAAAACAAAATGTGATCTTCATCATTAAAAATACCATCTTCTTCTCCAACAAATTTTACAGCATTTTCGGTAATATCAAAAGGATACGGCACAGCATTAGAATAAGGAATCATGCGTCCGCCATTGCCATATACTTTTATAGTTCTGGGATCAACACTATTTACATTAACACCCAATTGTTGCAAAAAGTTTTTAGAGATTTTAAAAACACCAGTAGTATCAACATAAAACTTAAACCACTCGCCAGAACTTAAAACCGAATTGGTAATTACACCAGAAACACCATTGCCTTTACTAGAAAAAGATCTCTGAGTTGCTTTAGTGTTATAATTTATTTGAAAAGATTGTACTTTTTTATAATTACCATTAGCATCTTTTATAATAGGTGTTATTTGAAAATATGCAAATAATTGAGTTCTTCCTTTTGAATTTTTTAGAGTGAATTTTAACTCGCTACCAATAGTGTTCGTATTTAAATCTTTTAATTCTTCTTTTGAAATTGAGGCATAACTAACATTACTAATTCTTATTGAAGATTCGTTAACATTATTTGAGACTTTCCATTGAGTAACAAATAGCAAGCCTTCATCAAAATCATAACTAAAATTTTCTGCATTAAAAGCTGGTATTTTTAAATTGTAGTTTCCTCCAAAAATGGTTTTATATCCATCCCAATTAATAATAAACTTTTTTTGCTGCGAAAACATACTCACAGAAATAATTAAAAATAAAAGTAAAGCCTTCTCTTTCATCGCTAGAATAACGTCTTTTACAACTTGTTATTATTTAAAAAAATAACAATTTTTAAAACTGCATCAAAAATACAATAATAAATTTGCAAAAAGTGCGTTTATACAACACAAAACAGCGATGAAAAACAACAAAAACATCGTTGTAATGTTTAAAAAACAGGGTGAAATGCATATTTTTTTGGTTAAAATGCATAAAAACCCTTGCACTATTCGGTTTAATTCTTATATTGCAGCACCAAAAATATTATTAGCTTACTTAAACGTATGGATATGAAAAAAGTAGTAGCATTAAAGGTTATGGTAGTTTTAGCACTATCAGTAACCGCTATTGGTTGTAAAAAATCTTCGAGCTCAAAGAATAGTTCTAGAGCAACAGGATGGCAAATCAACGACAAAGAAGGTGGTTTTCAATACAATACCAAATTCCAAGAACAAGAAACTTCCCCAGGTTTAGTCTTTGTAGAAGGAGGTACTTTTACTAAAGGAAAAGTACAAGATGATGTTATGCACGATTGGAATAATACCCCAACACAGCAACATGTTCAATCTTTTTATATGGATGAAACTGAGGTTACCAATATGATGTATTTAGAATATTTAGATTGGATTAAGCGTGTGTATCCACCAACAGACGAGAATTTCAGAGCAATTTACCATGGCGCATTGCCAGATACTTTAGTTTGGAGAAACCGCTTAGGATTTAACGAAATTATGACTGAAAACTATTTACGTCACCCAGGTTATGCAGAATATCCTGTTGTTGGTGTAAGCTGGATTCAAGCCGTAGAGTTTGCTAATTGGAGATCTGATCGTGTTGGAGAAATGGCTCTGCAAAAAGCTGGGTATTTAAAAAGAGGGTCGCACATAACTGATGTTAATGCAGATGCTACTTTTAGCACAGACACCTATATTAACTCACCAACTTCAACTTACGGAGGAAATGAAGAGGTTATTAATGGTGATGATAGAAGAGGTAGAAATGAGCAAACTGATGCAGACGGAAATCCTGTTAATATTTACGCAAAAAGAGAATCTGGAGCTATTCCACTAAAATACAGACTTCCAACAGAAACTGAATGGGAATATGCTGCTTTAGGTTTAAGTGAATTAAGAAGTTATAACCTTTATAGAGGACGTAAAAAATATCCTTGGGATGGCCAATATACACGTTCTGGAAAACGTAAAAACAGAGGTGACCAAAAAGCTAACTTCAAACAAGGGAAAGGAGATTATGGCGGAATTGCTGGTTGGTCTGATGATGGTGCTGATATTACTAACGAAGTAAAATCTTATGCTCCAAACGATTTTGGATTATACGATATGGCTGGAAATGTTGCCGAATGGGTAGCAGATGTTTACAGACCTATTATTGATGATGAGTTTAACGACTTTAACTATTACCGTGGAAACGTTTATACTAAAAATGCCATAAACGATGATGGCACTGTAAAAGTTGTTACTTCAGATGATATTGTTTACGATACATTATCTAACGGAAAAGTAGTTGCTAGAAATTTACCAGGTGAAATATTACAAGTTCCTGTTGATGAAAACGAAACGTATTTAAGAACTAATTTCGATAAAAGTAACGCTATAAACTTTAGAGACGGAGACAGACGATCTTCACGTAATTTTGAGAGTTTTAACGACGATGAGGAAACCGAAGGGTCGGCAAAAGCTGAAACTAGCCTAATGTACAATTCGCCTAAACACAAAATTTCAAGAGACTCTCTAGGAAATATTATTAGGGAATATGACAAGAGCAATAACAGATCGTCTTTAATCAACGATGAAGTTAGAGTTTATAAAGGAGGCTCTTGGAAAGACAGAGAGTATTGGTTAGATCCAGCTCAAAGACGTTACTTCCCACAAGATATGGCAACAGACTATATTGGGTTTAGATGTGCAATGTCTCGTGTAGGCTCTAAAAGTAAAAATAAAAACAAAACGAAGAATTAATAAAACTTTGAGTAAATAATATTTAAAGTCCTAGCGTTAGTTAGGACTTTTTTAATACTTTTATTTGAATAAAAATTTTCGACGATAAGTTGAGTTTCCATTAAAATTGTTATTCCTGTTGTGGCCATTGAACGGAGTCGAAGTGAAAGCTGGAATCTAAACCATTAAATACTCTATATTGAAAATTGAACAAATACATAGTTTTTTCTTAGAATGTAATTCAGTTTGTACTGACACAAGAAAAATTCATAAAGACGACATTTTTTTTGCATTAAAAGGTGATAATTTTAATGGGAACATCTATGCAGAACAAGCCATAAAAAAAGGTGCTAAATATGTTATTATTGACGACGACAAATATAAAACCTCTGATAAAAAAATATTAGTAAATAATGCTCTTAAAACACTACAAGAATTAGCAGCTTATCACAGATCGTTTTTAAACATTCCTATCATAGCTTTAACAGGTAGTAATGGAAAAACCACCACCAAAGAATTAATAAACGTTGTATTGTCTCAAAAATATAAAACTACAGCAACTCTTGGCAATTTAAACAATCACATTGGTGTGCCACTAACATTACTTTCAATGAATTCTAATACTGAAATAGGGATTGTAGAAATGGGTGCAAATCATTTAAAAGAAATTGCTTTTCTATGCAATATTGCAAAGCCAGACTATGGCTACATAACTAATTTTGGAAAAGCACATTTAGAAGGTTTTGGTAGTGTTGAAGGTGTAATTACAGGTAAAAGTGAATTGTATGATTATTTAATTACTAACCATAAAACCATTTTTGTTAATGGAAATGATGCTATTCAAGTTAATAAAACAAATAAAGCAAAAAGGGTTATTTTTGGCAATACTACTTTTACTGATATTAATATTGATTTTATTGACGCTAAACCTTTTGTAGAGTGCAAATACAACAGCCTAAACATAAAAAGCCATCTCATTGGCGATTATAACTATAATAATATTGCTACCGCAATTTGTATTGGAAATTATTTTAAAGTCGATGATAATGCAATTAAGAATGCTATTGAAAACTATATTCCTACTAACAACCGATCACAAATTATAAACATAGGTACAAATCAAATTATTTTAGATGCATACAATGCGAATCCAACAAGTATGCATGCTGCACTATTAAATTTTGAAAAGCAAACTGGACTTAAAATAGCCATTCTAGGAGATATGTTCGAGCTTGGTAATGATGCTAAACAAGAGCATGAAACCATTACAGATTTAGCTGTTTCTTTAAATATTGATACCGTTATTTTAGTTGGTGAAAATTTTTATCAATCAAAAAATGATTCAAATAAAATAATTAAACACAAAACATTTGAGGATTTAAAAAGAGCATTTGACTTTACTCAAATAGAAAATGCTACTCTGTTAATTAAAGGATCGCGTGGCATGGCTTTAGAAAGAGTTTTAGATAATCTATAAATTCTATTAATTTTTAGAAACTTGGTTTTTCAAATCACTTAATAAACTCTCAATTTTTTCAATAATCTGTTCGTTATTTAAAATCACTCTATATGGCTCATTAGGCTCCTCTGCTCTATTCTTTTCTTTATTATAATCATTTCTTAATAGCCAATTAAGATCCGCATCAGGAAACTCTTTAATTATTTTTGCTAAAAACTCAATAGACACCTTCTTCCCATTAACATATTGCGATAGCTGAGTATAATTCATTTCAAATTTTTCAGCTAAATCGCTCAATTTACTGTATTTGCTTTTTATTAATTGTTTTAGTTTATCCTCAAATTCCATATTTAGAACGATTATAAATTATACTAATAAGTAAATTATTTTTAATTTATTTAATTATTTGTATATATTTGTGTGTAAATTCACTCAAATCTAATGTAAAACTATTCAAGTCATGACAAATTTAAACAAATTATACACATTATATGATGTACATTCACAGATAGAGCAGGAAACATTAAAAGATTTATTAACTAATCACCTTCCAAAAGAATACACAGCAAAAGTGATTCGTAAACTTGCTAGCGAGAACATAATAGTAGATTC
>NZ_CAXIBN010000138.1:0-8223 GCF_964021735.1 uncultured Wocania sp.
ACTTTTTTCTGAGCACGTTCAATAGATTTTGAAATCATAGAATGCTGAATCACTTCGCCTTCTTTTAATCCCATTTTATCCATCATTTTTGCAATACGTTCACTACCAAAAAGACGCATTAAATTATCGTCTAACGATACATAAAACTGCGAGCTTCCTGGATCTCCTTGTCGACCAGCACGACCACGTAATTGTCTGTCCACACGACGTGAATCATGACGTTCTGTACCAACAATGGCTAAACCACCGGCAGCTTTAACCTCGTCTGATAATTTAATATCTGTTCCACGACCAGCCATATTGGTTGCGATGGTTACTTGACCAGTTTTACCAGCTTGATCTACAATTTCGGCTTCTTTTTTATGCTGTTTCGCATTTAATACATTGTGCGGTATCTTGCGAATGCTTAACATTTTACCAAGTAATTCACTAATTTCAACCGATGTTGTTCCTATTAAAACAGGGCGACCAGCTTCCGATAATTGTGTGACATCATCAATAACCGCATTATATTTTTCGCGCTTAGTTTTATATACTAAATCTTCTTTATCGTCTCTAGCAATAGGTCTGTTTGTAGGTATTTCAACAACATCTAGTTTGTAAATTTCCCAAAATTCACCAGCTTCAGTAACCGCTGTACCCGTCATACCAGAAAGTTTACGGTACATTCTAAAGTAATTTTGAAGGGTTACTGTAGCAAAGGTTTGTGTAGCATCTTCAATTTTTACATTTTCTTTGGCTTCAATCGCTTGGTGTAATCCGTCAGAGTAACGACGACCATCCATAATACGACCGGTTTGCTCATCAACAATCATGACTTTATTATCCATCACCACATATTGTGTGTCTTTTTCAAATAAAGCATAGGCTTTTAATAATTGATTTAATGTGTGAATACGTTCCGATTTCACACCAAATTCTTTGAATAATTCTTCTTTAAGATTTGCTTCTTCTTCAGCAGAAAGACCTTGCTCTTCAATTTTAGCAACTTCAATTCCTATTTCTGGTAAGATGAAAAAATCTGGATTATCTTTTCCAGAAATGTATTCAATACCTTTATCTGTTAATTCAATTTGATTGTTTTTTTCTTCTATAACATAGTACAACTCTGCATCAACCTTTGGCATTTCGCGGTTGTTATCCTGCATGTAAAAGTTTTCTGTTTTTTGAAGTAATAGCTTAACACCTTCTTCAGATAAAAATTTAATAAGTGCTTTATTTTTAGGTATACCACGATACACACGCAATAATTGAAAACCACCTTCTTTAGTATCACCAGCTTTGATTAATTTTTTTGCTTCAGCTAAAACACCTGTTAAATATTTACGTTGCACCGAAACAATATCATCAACTTTAGGTTTTAGTTCGTTAAATTCATGACGTTCGCCTTGTGGAATGGGGCCAGAAATAATTAATGGTGTACGCGCATCATCAACTAAAACCGAATCCACCTCATCTACAATCGCATAATGGTGCGGGCGTTGCACCAAATCATCTGGCGAATGTGCCATATTATCACGCAAGTAATCAAAACCAAATTCGTTGTTAGTTCCGTAGGTAATATCAGCATTATAAGCTTTTATACGTGCTTCAGAGTTTGGTTGATGGTAATCAATACAATCTACACTCAAACCGTGGAATTCAAAAATAGGAGCCATCCACGCACTGTCTCGTTTTGCTAAATAATCGTTTACTGTTACTAAGTGAACACCACGACCAGTAAGTGCATTTAAATACACAGGTAATGTAGCAACTAAGGTTTTACCTTCTCCCGTTTGCATTTCGGCAATTTTACCTTGATGCATCGCTACACCCCCAATAAGTTGCACATCGTAATGCACCATATCCCAAGTAATGGGTTTTCCTGCGGCATCCCAAGAGTTTGACCAAGTGGCATTATCGCCATCAAGTGTTATATACGTTTTATCTCCAGATAGACTTCTATCAAATTCGTTAGCAGTTACTGTAATATTAGTGTTGTTTACAAAACGCTTTGCGGTTTCTTTTACCACAGCAAAGGCTTCAGGTAAAATATCGTTTAATGTTTTTTCAACAGCTTCGTACGATTCGTCTTCAATTTTATCGACTTCTTGATAAATATCTTCTCGTCTATCAATATCTTCAGTAGCTTCAGCTTCTTTTAAAAGTGTTTCTTTTCTTTCATTAAAAGGTTTGCGTGTTTCGGCAATAATAGCTTTAAATTCGACCGTTTTACCTCTTAATTCGTCATGCGATAAGGCTTCTAAAGCTGCTTCAAAGGTTTTAACTTTGTCTACTAAAGGCATTAAAGCTTTTACGTCTTGTTTCGATTTGTCTCCAACAAATATTTTCAATACAGAATTTAAGAAACTCATGTGTATATATTTTATGTTTATCTAGGACGTCCTAGTTATTTTTATTTAATTTTTAAGCTTTTAAGAAAAGCGTATCAAAGATACATTTTGTTTAAAGATTAGGGCAAAAAAAAAGCCTCAAATCGAGACTTTTTAATTATTCTTTATGCTTATTAATATTCATCCTCGTTCCAGAGGTAATCTTCATCTGTTGGATAATCAGACCAAATTTCTTCAATCGAATCATACGAATCGCCTTCGTCTTCAATCGACTGTAAATTTTCTACAACTTCTAACGGTGCGCCAGTTCTAATAGCGTAATCTATTAATTCGTCTTTGGTTGCTGGCCAAGGTGCATCACTTAAATACGATGCTAATTCTAAAGTCCAATACATTTTTTATTGCGTTTAATTTTTTTGCAAAAATAAATTTTTAGTTTAAACAGACAAGAAAAAAATGAATTATTTAATCATTAATTTTAAGAACGTATCTTTTTGTACTCTAAACCCTTGCAAATTTATTGTTGCTGAGTTAATAATATTAGCAGTTTTTAACGGATTATATTTTAGGCGTTACCCCTAAAAAGGGGTCGGGCTTTTTGCTATATCTTTTTAAAACGTTATTGTGAGGACGAAGCACATGGCAATTTGCCAAATTCAAGTACTCGAGCAATTTTTTATTTCATTCAAGTTTTAAAAAGGATGCCGCTGCAATCCCTAACGCGGGCTAGTTTACAGTCATTAGTATCCAGTATACAGTCAAATCTTAATTTACTAAACTATTGTACTTCTAACTTCTGTCTACAAGTTCCGTGCTTCACTTTTTCTCAGGAATCCACTTAATTTCATTTGCTTGTAAGTCAGAAGACAACTTTCGTGCCAACACAAAAAGGTAGTCAGAAAGACGGTTTAAGTACGTTAAAGCATTCGCTTCAAAAGGTTCTAAATCGTTAAGTGCCGATGCTAAACGTTCGGCTCTACGGCAAACACAACGTGCTATGTGACAGAATGACACTGTTTGATGCCCGCCAGGTAACACAAAATGCGTCATTGGTGGTAGTGCTTCGTTCATCGTGTCCATTTCCTGCTCTAAACGTTCAATGTTTTCAGCAGAAATCTTTTCAATATTTAAGCGTTCTTTCCCATTTTTTAAAAGGGCTTTTTTAGGGTCGGTAGCTAAAATAGCGCCAACCGTAAACAATCTGTCTTGAATATGCATCAACACGTTTTTGTAATGCTGATTAATATGTTGATCGCGAATTAAACCTAAATGCGAGTTTAATTCATCAACCGTTCCGTAGCTTTCAATACGGATATGATGTTTTGGTACACGTGTACCTCCAAATAACGCAGTAGTACCTTTGTCGCCTGTTTTGGTGTAGATTTTCATACTGCAAGTTCAAAATTTAAAATTTAAAATTCAAAGTTTTTTGCCACTAATTCACGAATGTTTTTTTCATGTTTCAGAACAAATACGATTAATTTCTTTGCTATAATCATTTACTTTTTTTGTAATTTCCATTAAATCTCCATAATCACCGCAAGACATTAATATTTCATCACTTATATATTGTAACATATTGTGACAATAGAAAATTTTCTCTTTTAGTTGATTTATTCTTTCTTCTGTAATTAAAGTATTTATTTCTTTTAAATTTTGATGTTGCCAGTTTAAATTGTTTTTTTCTAATTTAAATATTTCTTTACCATTCTTACTTTCAACATATTCAAATCCTAATTTTATTGCTACATTTTTTGAAGCTTTGAAGTTTTTAGCTTCGAGTTTTTTCTTATTGATTGTTATTCTTTGAACTACTCTTTCGTATTCAAATCCTTTGTCATCAAATAGGTAGGGTATAATACTTTCTCTTAGCGCATTGCTTAAATAACTTTTACCTCTATATCCTTTTTGGATGAACCAGTGAAGATCTTCTACGCAATCTAGTATAGCTCCAATAAATTTATTTGAATCGTTTTGTATTAAAAACCACCTTTCTGATTTTATACATTCAGTTATACTCTTTTCTTCTGGTAAGCTATTCCATATTTTAGCAACAAATACGTTTTTACTTATTCTTCTTTTAAAAATTAATTCCTCTTTTAATTCTTTACGATTTAATTTTTGGATTAATTCCTCTATTTGTTTTTCAGTCATATAAGTTCAATAATGTATAGTGATTTTAGTATAATCCAAACGGCTTAACAACTTAACAAAAAACAACTAAACCCTAATAGTAAAATGCTCTTTAATTTGTTCTTTCCTAAAAAAAACAAATCCCCAGAAAAACGTATCAATAGTTACAGTTACTTTTGGGTGTTGTTTTATGGTTTTCCAAGCTTCAGTCATGCCTTTGCTCCAATAAATATCATCAAAAATAAAAACAGAATTGTTGTTTGCGGTTTGTAAAAGTGTTTTAAAATAATGTAACGTCGCTTCTTTTTGATGATTACCATCAAAAAAGATGAAGTCATAGGTATTGGGTTTTAGGTTTATTATGGCATTATCAAAATTATCGTTTATAAGATTAATATTTTCTAATTTATAATCTTTGAAATTCTTTTTAGTAAATTCAGAAATATTCGGACAACCTTCAATTGTTGTAATATTTGCTTTTGGGTTTGCTAAATGCATTGCATGTGTTGCTACACCTAATGAGGTGCCTAACTCTAATATGTTTTCAAATTCAAAATAGCCAACCAATCGATATAAAAGCTTTGCTCTTTTATAGGTTGTCCCAGCATTTTTAGTCATTGCAGAAATGAGCCGTTGGTTTTGTTTTAAAACATGGGAGCCAACACCAAAATCGGTTACTTTAATTTTTGTTTTGTTTTTTAAAAGGGCATTTTTGTAGTTTAAAAGACTTTTATAGGCATCATAATTTTTGTTGTTATAAAAACATTTGGAGACCAAATTATAAACAAAAGGAGAGTGTACACCGTGTTGATTGGTAGATTTTAAAAGAAATTTTATGTATTGAATAATTTGGTAAAACATACTTTTAAGTTGTTCTCGATACTAAATTCTTCGTGACTTAGAATTTTACTCGAACTGACTTATTTTTTTGACTGAATACTGCTACTGAACACTGAGAACTATTTAATCTTCTAATTTCGAAGACAATTCAAACCAGCGTTCTTCTTTGGTTTCAATAGTTTTAATTATTTTTTGTAATTCTTCAGATAGTTTATTTATTTCATCTTGCGAAAGTTCTTGATTGTTGAATTTGTTTTCTAATTCTTTTTTATCAAAAGTTAAAGATTTTAGTTTGCTTTCAATATTATTAAGCTCTTTTTCTTCATTATAAGACAGCTTTTTAGCTTCATTTTGTTTCCAAGCTTTTTTATCTTTTTTATCCTCGGTATTCATGCTAGATATAGCTGGTTGGCTATCTTCGTATATGCGATAATCTGTATAATTTCCAGGAAAATCTTCAATAACACCATCGCCTTTAAAAACAAAAAGATGGTCTACAACTTTATCCATAAAGTACCTGTCGTGAGATACCACGATAACGCATCCTGGAAAATCTAAAAGAAAACTTTCTAGCACATTTAATGTAACAATATCTAAATCATTCGTAGGTTCATCGAGAATTAAAAAGTTTGGATTCTGAATTAAAACCGTACATAAATATAAACGTTTACGCTCACCGCCGCTTAGTTTTTCAACAAAATCGTGTTGCTTTTTTCTGCTGAATAAAAACCGTTCTAAAAGCTGTTGTGCGCTAATTTGTCGCCCTTTTTTGAGTGGAATATAGTCTCCAAATTCGCGAATAACCTCTATGACTTTTTGCTCGGGTTTTATGGTGATGCCGTCTTGGGTATAATAACCGAATTTTACGGTATCTCCTCTAATTACCTTACCAGAATCTGGTAGCGTGGTTTGGGTTAAAATGTTTAAAAACGTGGTTTTTCCTGTACCGTTTTTACCAATGATACCCGCACGTTCGCCTTTTTGAAATGTGTATTCAAATTTATCAAGTATGGTTTTGTCTTTAAACGCTTTTGATACTTTATGGAACTCTAAAATTTTGTTTCCTAAACGTTCCATATTTAATTCTAACTGTACCTCGTGGTCGTTTCTGCGTTGATGAGCTCTATGCTTTATATCAGCAAAATCATTAATTCTTGATTTCGATTTTGTGGTACGCGCTTTGGGTTGGCGGCGCATCCAAGTTAATTCTTTTTTAAAGAGTTGTTTGGCTTTTCCAGTTTCAATAGTTTCTTGCTCGATTCTAGCTTCTTTTTTTTCTAAATAATAGGAATAGTTTCCTTTATAATTGTATAATTGCCCTTCATCTAATTCTATTATTTCGTTACACACACGCTCTAAAAAATAACGATCGTGCGTCACCATAAAAAGCGTTATGTTTTCTTTGGCGAAAAAGGCTTCTAACCATTCAATCATTTCTAAATCTAAATGGTTGGTAGGCTCATCTAAAATCAACAAATCAGGTTTGTTAATTAGTGCATTGGCTAATGCGAGACGCTTTTTTTGTCCGCCAGAAAGCGTGTTTACTTTTTGACTTAAATTTTCAAGTTTTAATTTGAAGAGAATTTGCTTGTAAAGCGTTTCGAAATCCCATGCTTGGTATTGTTCCATAGCTTCGAAAGCAGTTTGATATGCTTCAGAATCATCTGGATTTAAAAGGGCCTTTTCGTAATTTGAAATTACTTTTAAAATAGGATTATCGCTTGCTAGAATAGTGTCTTCAATAGTTAAAGTTTCATCAAACTTTGGGTCTTGCGAGAGAAAGGAAACTTTTATATCTTTTCTATAAATAATGTTTCCAGAATCGGCTTGGTCATCGCCAGAAAGGATATTTAATATGGATGTTTTTCCTGTTCCGTTTTTTGCCACAAACGCTATTTTCTGATCTTTGTGAACACTAAAAGAAATGTCTTTAAAGAGCGTTAATTCTCCGTAAGATTTTGATATGTTTTCTACTGTTAAATAATTCAAAGGATATTTTTTCTGCAAATAACGGATAAAAAACCAAAAAAGCCGTTATTAGTTTTATTGTTCAAGACGAAAAGTTATATTTGTGATAAATCAATGTGCCTCAATATGAAGAGATGTTTTTTAGTTGTTTTTTTAATTGTAAATACTGTAATGGTGTCTTGTGTTCCTTATAAAGATACTGTTTATCTTCAAAACAAAAGTACAGCAACTGATTCTACTCAAGTTATAATTGAAAAACAAAAGGCATATCGTGTTCAAATTAATGATATTTTAAATATTAGGATTAAGGCAGCAAAGCAAGAAACTGTAACCATTTTTAATCCTATTGGCGAAGGCGATTTGAATGCTAGTAGTGAAGAACGCGCTTATTTTGATGGTTTTACGGTTGATTTACACGGCAATATATTGATGCCTAAATTGGGCGAAATTAATGTGCTGGGTTTTACTACCGATGAAATCAAACAAATTATAGAAAACAAATTATTGGAAACCGAATACAAGGCCGCCAACGATATTTTTGTAACCGTAAAACTAACCGGATTACAATACACCGTTACGGGCGAAGTAGGTAGTACGGGCATCAAAACCATTTTTAAAGAACGTGTTAATATTTTTGAGGCACTCGCAAATTCTGGCGATATACCAGACACCGGCGATAAAAAAGATGTGTTGATTGTTAGGCAATTTCCGCAGGGACAAAAAATATTCCATTTGGATTTAACCGATACCAATGTTATGAATTCGCCCTATTATTACATTCAGCCCAACGACATGATTTATGTAAAACCGTTAAAACAGAAATCTTGGGGAACGGGCACAAATGCCATTCAGAATATTGGGGCAATTGCTACCGTTTTATCATTGATTACAACAACTATTTTACTTTTAGATAGGATATAGCCATGGCTTACGATGACATTGAAGATAT